>NZ_JBIRXG010000016.1:0-233955 GCF_044388685.1 Streptomyces sp. NPDC020192
ATCTACCAGCCGGACAAGGTCGACGCGGCCCTGTCCAACTACTTCCGGCCCGGCAACCTCACCGCCCTGCGCGAGCTGGCGCTGCTGTGGGTGGCCGACCGGGTCGACGCGTACCTGAACGCCTACCGCAGCGAGCACCGGGTCTCCAGGATCTGGGGCTCCCGTGAGCGGATCGTGGTCGGGCTGACCGGCGGTCCCGAGGGGCGCACGCTGATCCGGCGCGCCGCCCGGCTCGCCGAGAAGGGTGCCGGCGGCGAGGTGCTCGCCGTGTACATAGCCCGCAGCGACGGGCTGACCGCGGCCTCCCCGAAGGAGCTGGCCCTCCAGCGCACCCTCGTGGAGGACCTCGGCGGCACCTTCCACCACGTGGTCGGCGACGACATACCGGCCGCCCTGCTGGACTTCGCGCGCGGCGTCAACGCCACCCAGATCGTGCTCGGCTCCTCGCGCCGCAAGGCCTGGCAGTACGTGTTCGGGCCCGGCGTCGGCGCCACCGTCGCCCGGGACTCCGGCCCCGACCTCGACGTTCACATCGTCACCCACGACGAGGTCGCCAAGGGCCGCGGTCTGCCCGTGGCCCGGGGCGCCCGGCTCGGGCGGGCCCGGATCATCTGGGGCTGGCTGGCCGGGCTCGGCGGTCCCGCCGTGCTCGCACTGGTGCTCAACGCCGTCGACGTCGGCCTCGCCAACGACATGCTGCTGTTCCTGGGCGTCACGGTCGCGGCGGCCCTGCTCGGCGGCCTGCTGCCCGCGCTGACCTCGGTGGCCTTCGGCTCGCTGCTGCTGAACTACTACTACACACCGCCGCTGCACAGGTGGACCATCGCCGACCCGAAGAACATCGTCGCCATAGTGATCTTCCTGTGCGTCGCGGTGTCGGTGGCCTCCGTCGTGGACCTCGCCGCCCGGCGCACCCACCAGGCGGCCCGGCTGCGCGCCGAGTCGGAGATCCTCTCCTTCCTCGCCGGGAACGTGCTGCGCGGCGAGACCAGCCTGGAGGAGCTGCTGGAGCGGGTCCGGGAGACCTTCGGGATGGAGTCGGCCGCGCTGCTGGAGCGGGCGAGCGACGTCGATCCGTGGACCTGCGCGGGGCGCGCCGGGTTCGGGCGCCCGCTGGAGCGGCCCGAGGACGCCGACGTCGACATGCCGGTCGGCGACCACATGGCGCTCGCGCTGACCGGCAGGGTGTTGCCCGCCGAGGACCGCCGGGTGCTCGCCGCCTTCGCCGCGCAGGCCGCCGTGGCCCTGGACCGCCGGCGCCTGCGGGAGGAGGCCGATCAGGCCCGCGCGCTCGCCGAGGGCAACCGCATCCGCACCGCCCTGCTGGCCGCCGTCAGCCACGATCTGCGCACCCCGCTGGCCGGCATCAAGGCCGCCGTGTCCTCGCTGCGCTCCGACGACGTGGCCTGGTCCGAGGAGGACCGGGCGGAGCTGCTGGAGGGCATCGAGGAGGGCGCCGACCGCCTCGACCACCTGGTCGGGAACCTGCTGGACATGTCCCGCCTGCAGACCGGCACGGTCACCCCGCTCATCCGGGAGATCGAC
Source organism: Streptomyces sp. NPDC020192 (assembly GCF_044388685.1). Classification (NCBI taxonomy): domain Bacteria; kingdom Bacillati; phylum Actinomycetota; class Actinomycetes; order Kitasatosporales; family Streptomycetaceae; genus Streptomyces; species Streptomyces sp. NPDC020192. Next base: position 1,546 of record NZ_JBIRXG010000016.1, read on the forward strand.
GTGGACGAGGTCGTCCCGATGGCCCTCGGAGGCGTACCCGAGGACAGCGTCGAGCTGGACGTGCCCGAGACCCTGCCCATGGTCGGGGTCGACCCCGGGCTGCTGGAGCGGTCCGTGGCCAACCTGGTGGAGAACGCCGTCAAGTACAGCCCGCGCGGGCAGCGGGTGCTGGTCTCCGCGAGTGCCATAGCCGACCGGGTCGAGGTGCGCGTGGTGGACCGCGGGCCGGGCGTGCCGGACGAGGCGAAGGACCGGATATTCGAACCGTTCCAGCGCTACGGTGACGCCCCGCGCGGCGCCGGGGTCGGCCTCGGTCTCGCCGTCGCCCGGGGCTTCGCGGAGGCCATGGGCGGCACCCTCAACGCCGAGGACACGCCGGGCGGCGGACTCACCATGGTCCTCAGCCTCCGTGCGGCAGGATCGCGTCCCGAATCGCCCGACCTGGGCGGGGACCTCGCAGAACCAGAAAGGCAGACCCTATGACCCGGGTGCTCGTGGTCGACGACGAGCCGCAGATCGTGCGCGCCCTCGTGATCAACCTCAAGGCACGCAAGTACGAGGTCGACGCGGCCGCCGACGGCCGTACCGCCCTCGAACTCGCCGCCTCCCGCCACCCCGACGTCGTCGTGCTCGACCTGGGCCTGCCCGACATGGACGGCGTCGAGGTGATCAAGGGCCTGCGCGGCTGGACCCGCGTGCCGATCCTGGTGCTGTCCGCCCGGCACTCCTCCGACGAGAAGGTCGAGGCGCTGGACGCGGGCGCCGACGACTACGTCACCAAGCCCTTCGGCATGGACGAGCTGCTGGCCCGGCTGCGGGCTTCCGTGCGCCGGGCCGAGCCGGTCGGACCCGGCGACGACGACCTGACGACCGTGGAGACCGAGGGCTTCACCGTCGACCTCGCCGCCAAGAAGGTCAACCGCGCGGGCAAGGACGTACGGCTCACACCCACCGAGTGGCACCTGCTGGAGGTCCTGGTCCGCAACACCGGCCGCCTGGTCAGTCAGAAGCAGCTGCTCCAGGAGGTGTGGGGCCCGTCGTACGGCACCGAGACCAACTACCTGCGCGTGTACATGGCCCAGCTGCGCAGGAAGCTGGAGACGGATCCCTCGCACCCGAAGCACTTCATCACGGAGCCGGGAATGGGATACCGGTTCGAGAAGTGAGCTGGGCTACGGCGGTGTCGGTGTGCCCCGGTACGCTTCAGGTATGAGTGCTGTTCCCCGTTCCGAGAAGCCGGCCGGCCGGTTCCGCCGCATGCTCGACCGGCTTTCCTCGTCGCAGGAGGACCTGGAGTCCGCGGAGCTGCGGGAAGACGCCGAGAACACGGGCTGCACCAGGATCGGCGACTGCCAGGACCGGCAGATCGTCACCGTAACTGGTACCTTGCGCACGGTCACCCTGCGTCCGCGCGCCGGAGTCCCGGCCCTGGAGGCCGAGCTGTTCGACGGCTCCGCGGCGCTGGACGTGGTGTGGCTCGGCAGGCGTTCCATCGTGGGCATAGAACCGGGACGCAAGCTGATCGCATCGGGCCGGATCTCGATGAGCCGGGGCCGCCGGGTGCTGTTCAACCCCAAGTACGAACTGCGACCCCTCGGACGGGAGTAGCCGGTGACGTCCCTCGACAAGCCGACCGAAGAAGCCGGTCAGGCGCGGACCGACGACGCCCGGGCGGTGACCGAGGCCGTGCTGTTCGAGGCGTTCGGCGGGGTCCGCGGCATGGTCGAGACGGTCGTGCCGGGCCTGCTCTTCGTCGCGATCTTCACGGTCAACAAGGACCTGCACCTGTCGGCGATCGCCGCGCTGGCCGTCTCCCTGGTGCTGGTCGTGGTCCGGCTGGCCATGAAGGACACCGTCAAGCACGCTTTCAGCGGCGTCTTCGGGGTGGCCTTCGGTGTCGTCTTCGCGATGTTCACCGGCAACGCCAAGGACTTCTACCTCCCCGGCATGCTCTACACGCTGGGCCTGGCGCTGGCGTACATCGTCACGACCCTCGCGGGCGTGCCCCTGATCGGCCTGATCCTGGGCCCGGTCTTCAAGGAGAACCTCTCCTGGCGCGCCCGTAACCCCGGCCGCAAGAAGGCCTACGCGAAGGCGAGTTGGGCCTGGGGCCTGATCCTGCTCGCCAAGTGCGCGATCCTCTTCCCGCTCTACTGGTGGTCCGACACCACCAAGCTCGGCTGGGTCCTGGTCGCCCTGAAGATCCCGCCGTTCCTGCTGGCGGTCTGGCTCACCTGGGTCTTCCTCGCGAAGGCGCCCGCGCCGATCGACGTGTTCGCGGAGATGGAGGCGGAGGAGAAGGCGGCCGAAGAGGCGAAGGCCGCCGCGGAGTCGGCCGGCCGGCACCGCAGGGAGCCGTAGACAGGCGTCGTACGACGAGGAGGGGCGCCCTTGGCATCAAGGGCGCCCCTCCTCGCGGCCTCAGCCTTCTTCCCGCCGCACCGACAGCAGCTCCTCCAGCTGCTCCTCCCGGGCCTGGGCGGCCACGAAGAGGAGTTCGTCGCCCGGCTCCAGGGAGTCCTCCTTGGACGGGGTCAGCACGCGTGTGCCGCGGATGATCGTGACCAGGGAGGTGTCCTCGGGCCACTGGACGTCGCCGACCTGGGTGCCGGCCAGGGCCGACTCCTCGGGCAGGGTCAGCTCGACGAGGTTGGCGTCGCCGTGGCTGAAGCGGAGCAGCCGGACCAGGTCGCCGACGCTCACCGCCTCCTCGACCAGGGCGGACATCAGGCGCGGGGTGGAGACGGCGACGTCCACGCCCCAGGCCTCGTTGAACAGCCACTCGTTCTTGGGGTTGTTGACACGGGCGACGACGCGCGGGACGCCGTACTCCGTCTTGGCGAGCAGCGAGACCACCAGGTTGACCTTGTCGTCGCCGGTCGCGGCGATGACGACGTTGCAGCGCTGCAGCGCCGCCTCGTCCAGGGACGTGATCTCACAGGCGTCGGCCAGCAGCCACTCCGCCTGCGGCACCCGCTCCACCGAGATGGCGGTCGGGGCCTTGTCGACGAGCAGGACCTCGTGGCCGTTCTCCAGCAGCTCGCCCGCGATCGAGCGGCCGACCGCGCCGGCTCCGGCAATGGCGACCCTCATCAGTGACCGCCCTCCTCTTCCGGGCCCTGGGCGAACGACGCCTCGACCTTGTCCACGTCGTCCGTCCGCATCATCACGTGCACGAGGTCGCCCTCCTGCAGCACCGTCTGGGAGGTCGGCAGGATCGCCTCGCCCAGGCGGGTCAGGAACGCCACGCGGACGCCCGTCTCCTCCTGCAGCTTGCTGATCTTGTGGCCGACCCACTTCGGGGAGGCGTGCACCTCGGCGAGCTGCACCCCGCCGGTGGGGTCGCGCCAGAGCGGCTCGGCGCCCGACGGCAGCAGCCGGCGCAGCATCTGGTCGGCGGTCCAGCGGACCGTCGCCACGGTGGGGATGCCCAGGCGCTGGTAGACCTCGGCACGGCGGGGGTCGTAGATCCGGGCCGCCACGTTCTCCACGCCGAACATCTCACGGGCCACGCGGGCGGAGATGATGTTGGAGTTGTCACCGCTGGAGACGGCGGCGAAGGCGCCGGCCTCCTCGATGCCCGCCTCGCGCAGGGTGTCCTGGTCGAAGCCGACGCCGGTGACCCGGCGGCCACCGAAACCGGGGCCGAGCCGACGGAAGGCGGTGGGGTCCTGGTCGATCACGGCGACCGTGTGGCCCTGTTGCTCCAGGGTCTGGGCGAGAGCGGAACCCACTCTTCCGCAGCCCATGATGACGATGTGCACGACCGTCCTTCCGGTGTCCAAAGTTACTGCTCAGCATCAGGGTCTCAGACCGACGCCCAAAGCTACACAGCGGCGCCACGGCGTGGGCACCCCCGTGCGCAGGTCCGCCATGATCACCGTCCGCGATCACGCGGTGCGCAGACCGATGGTCCCGCGTGCGGGTCGGCGATGGCTCGTGCGGTGGTCGGCGATCACTCGTGCGCGTCAGTGTTCCGCGTCGGCGATCACCGGGCGCGGGCGCCGGCGCGTGATGCTGCGCACGCTGCACAGGGTCAGGATTCCGAGGCCGAGGAGGGCGACCATCGCCCCGATCAGCTCCGCGGTCGCGGGCATGGCACCTCCGAAGTGCGACGACAGTGCGATGACAGACGGGATGTGACATCTAGGCACGGGGAGCGCGCGGACCACGGAATCCGCACTCCCGTGCACCCGTGATTTCACTCGTGAGGCAGATCTCGCACGCCGGGTGGGCGGCTGCCTGTTCGAAGGCCTACGATCCTCTGTCGTGTCCAAACTGACCGACGTGCCCAAACGGATCCTGATCGGGCGCGCACTGCGCAGTGACCGGCTGGGCGAAACGCTCCTGCCGAAGCGCATCGCACTCCCCGTCTTCGCCTCCGACCCGCTCTCCTCCGTCGCCTACGCGCCGGGGGAGGTGTTGCTGGTCCTGTCCATCGCGGGCGTGTCGGCCTACCACTTCAGCCCCTGGATCGCCCTCGCGGTCATCGTGCTGATGTTCACCGTGGTCGCCTCCTACCGCCAGAACGTCCACGCGTACCCGAGCGGCGGCGGCGACTACGAGGTCGCCACCACCAACCTGGGTCCCAAGGCCGGCCTGACCGTCGCCAGCGCCCTGCTCGTCGACTACGTCCTGACCGTCGCCGTCTCCATCGCCTCCGGCATCGAGAACCTCGGCTCCGCGGTCCCGTTCGTGGTCCAGCACAAGGTGCTGTGCGCGATCGCCGTGATCGTGCTGCTGACGCTGATGAACCTGCGTGGCGTGAAGGAGTCGGGCAAGCTCTTCGCCATACCGACGTACGTCTTCGTCGGCGGCGTCTTCGTCATGATCGCGTGGGGTGCCTTCCGGGGTCTGGTCCTCGGCGACGCCATGCGCGCGCCGACGGCCGACTACCACATCAAGGCCGAGCATCAGGGCCTGGCGGGCTTCGCGCTCGTCTTCCTGCTCCTGCGCGCCTTCTCCTCCGGCTGTGCCGCGCTGACCGGCGTGGAGGCCATCTCCAACGGCGTCCCGGCCTTCCGCAAGCCGAAGTCGAAGAACGCGGCGACCACGCTCGCGATGATGGGCCTGCTGGCCGTCACGATGTTCTGCGGCATCATCGCCCTCGCCATGACGACCAAGGTCCACATGGCCGAGAACCCGGCGACCGACCTGCTCCACAACGGCGTCGGCCTCGGCTCCGGCTACGTCCAGAACCCGGTGATCTCCCAGGTCGCCGAGGCGGTCTTCGGCAAGGGCAGCTTCCTGTTCGTCGTCCTCGCGGCGGCCACGGCCCTGGTGCTCTTCCTGGCGGCGAACACGGCGTACAACGGCTTCCCGCTGCTCGGCTCGATCCTCGCCCAGGACCGCTACCTCCCGCGCCAGCTGCACACCCGCGGCGACCGCCTCGCCTTCTCCAACGGCATCGTGCTGCTCGCGGGCGCGGCGGCCCTGCTGACGATCATCTACGGCGCGGACTCCACGCGGCTGATCCAGCTGTACATCGTCGGCGTGTTCGTGTCCTTCACGCTCAGCCAGACCGGCATGGTCCGGCACTGGAACCGCCACCTTGCGGTCGAGAAGGACCAGGCCAAGCGCCGCCACATGATGCGCTCGCGCGCGATCAACGCGTTCGGCGCCTTCTTCACCGGCCTGGTGCTCGTCGTTGTCCTGGTCACCAAGTTCACGCACGGAGCCTGGGTCGCCCTGATGGGCATGTGCATGTTCTACGCGACGATGACCGCGATCCGGAAGCACTACGACCGCGTGGCCGAGGAGATCGCCGCCCCGGAGGGCCCGGCCGACGACAGTGTGCGCCCCTCCCGTGTCCACTCGGTGGTGCTGATCTCGAAGATCCACCGCCCGACGCTGCGCGCCCTGGCCTATGCCGAGCTGATGCGCTCGGACACCCTGGAGGCGCTCACGGTCAACGTCGACGCGGCGGAGACCAGGGCGCTGCGCGAGGAGTGGGAACGGCGCGGCATCGACGTACCGCTGAAGGTCCTGGACTCGCCGTACCGCGAGGTGACCCGTCCGGTGATCGAGTACGTGAAGAGCCTGCGCGCGGAGTCGCCGCGCGACGCGGTGTCGGTGATCATCCCCGAGTACGTGGTCGGCCACTGGTACGAGCATCTGCTGCACAACCAGAGCGCCCTGCGTCTGAAGGGCCGTCTGCTCTTCACGCCCGGCGTGATGGTCACCTCCGTCCCCTACCAGCTGGCGTCCTCCGAGGCGGCCAAGCTGCGCGCCCGCAAGCGGCAGGAGTGGCACGCGCCCGGCGCGGTGCGGCGGGGGCCTGCGGCGGAGCGGGCCAAGGAGCCGTCGGCGAGCAAGGAGCCTTCGGCGGCGAAGGACTGATCCCGGGGTTCGGCCTGTGGTGAGCGGCCGGGCAGCAGCCACGTAGACTGGTGGGCTGTTGTCCGGCCGTTTCCCGTTCTCGATCTGGAGTCACCCCACCATGCAGGCAGAACCGACGAAGTCTCTGGTGGGCGAGGAGTACGAGGTCGAGATCGGCCCCGTCGCCCACGGCGGCCACTGCATCGCCCGTACGGCAGAGGGCCAGGTGCTGTTCGTCCGGCACGCGCTGCCGGGCGAGCGGGTGGTGGCCAAGGTGACCGAGGGCGAGGAGGGAGCCCGCTTCCTGCGCGCGGACGCCGTACGGATCCTGGAGCCCTCCAAGGACCGCGTCGAGGCCCCCTGCCCCTTCGCCGGCCCCGGCCGCTGCGGCGGCTGCGACTGGCAGCACGCCAAGCCGGGTGCCCAGCGCCGGCTCAAGGGCGAGGTGATCGCCGAGCAGCTCAAGCGGCTCGCGGGCCTCACGCCCGAGGAGGCCGGCTGGGACGGCACGGTGATGCCGGCGGAGGGCGACAAGGTGCCGGCGGGCGAGGTCCCGCAGTGGCGCACACGCGTGCAGTACGCGGTGGACCCCTCGACCGGCAGGGCGGGCCTGCGCCGCCACCGCTCGCACGAGGTCGAGGAGATCGACCACTGCATGATCGCGGCGGCCGGGGTGTCCGAGCTGGGCATCGAACGGCGGGACTGGACCGGCATGGAGTCGGTGGAGGCGATCGCGGCGACGGGTTCCCAGGACCGCCAGGTCATCCTGACCCCGCGCCCGGGCGCCCGCCTTCCCCTGGTGGAACTGGACAAGCCGGTCTCGGTCCTCCGGGTGGACGAGAAGTCGGGCGGCGTGCACCGCGTCCACGGCCGCCCCTTCGTCCGTGAACGCGCGGACGGGCGCACCTACCGTGTCGGAAACGGCGGCTTCTGGCAGGTCCACCCGAAGGCGGCGGACACGCTGGTGACGGCGGTCATGCAGGGCCTGCTGCCCCGCAAGGGCGAGACGGCCCTCGACCTCTACTGCGGAGTGGGGTTGTTCGCGGGGGCGTTGGCCGACCGCCTCGGCGAGAACGGCGCGGTCCTCGGCATCGAGTCCGGCAAACGAGCCGTCGAGGACGCCCGCCACAACCTCGCCGACTTCCCCCGCGTCCGCATCGAACAGGGCAAGGTCGAATCGGTCCTCCCGCGCACGGGCATCACCGAGGTCGACCTCATCGTCCTCGACCCGCCCCGGGCCGGCGCGGGCCGCAACACGGTCGCCCACCTGGCATCCCTGGGCGCCCGCCGCATCGCGTACGTCGCCTGCGACCCCGCTGCGCTGGCTCGTGATCTGGCGTACTTCCGGGAGGGCGGGTACCGGGTGCGGACGCTTCGGGCGTTCGATCTCTTTCCGATGACGCATCACGTGGAGTGTGTCGCGATCCTTGAGCCTGCCGGAAAGGGCTCCTGACCTGCTGTTTTAGGTGGTGTGCGTTATGTGCGGTGTGGGCGTTACGGGCGATATCTTGACGCACGTTTGACGCATGCGGCGCATGTTCGACGCACGTTTGACGCACGTTCTGACGAGTGATCAGGTACGGAAAAGCCGCCTGCCGACCCATCCTCGGACGGGTTGGCAGGCGGCTCTCCTCCTTGATCTCGGTGGCGGATTAGTTGCCCGGTGTGCCTCTGTGTGTTGGTCGCGGACGTCGCCAAGGCTGGCGGTCTGCAGACCGTACGGGGTGCCTCTGGTTGGGCGGGTTCCTGCGGTTTCACGGCCGAGCCGTGAGCCCGAGGAGAGTTCGAGCAGAGACCTCCTTCTCGGAGGTGGTCGGCAGTTCTGCGGAGCAGTCGTGTGGCCCGCTCGTGCATCGGAACGGTGTGAAGCGGACCCTTTACGGGTGCAACTTGATCGTCTCCTGTGGCCACGGCCCGAGGTGGCCGGCGTGATCCGCACCGACGTCCAGAAGGGCTCCATTAAGGCCGAGGTCATCTCCTTCGCCAGCCTGGTCGAGGCCGGCTCAGTCGCCGAGGCCGAGCAAGGGGTGAGACCGTATGGAGGGCAAGGGCTACGTCATGCAGGACGCAGACGTAGCGGAGTTCCGCTTCGATGTGTAGCGGGCGAAGTACCACCACGTCGCTGATCTGGCAGATGCGCAGGTCAGAAGGGGCCGATTCTCCGGGGGTGGGCCTCTAGATTTTTGTCCCGGAGCGCGGCGCGACTGATCTGCGTGGCTGGCGACTTCACCCGCTACGACCTCCATGCCGTGCGCGAGCACCGGCGCAGCATCGACCTGGTCCGCTACCGCCTGTACGGTGAAGAACACCTCGGCCTGGAGACCGTGGCCTCTGTCACCGGGCAGCCCGTGGACACTCGGGCCGGAAGCCGCATGGCGGGATCTCCACATGCGCGCGAGGGCGCGGGCGCGATCGAGGAGCTGGCAGAGGCGCTCGACGAGGTCCTGCGTGGCCTGGGCGACGACGTGATCTCCGTGCAGCGCCGGCAGTACCGCGCCCTTCGGCGTCTGCGGAACTTCGCATGCGTGTGCACCCCGCAGCAGGCCAAGGTGCTGGTGTACCTCAAGGCGGATCCCACACAGGTGGAGCTGGTGCCGGGGTTCACCCGTGATGTCAAAGGGCTTGGACACCACGGTACGGGGGACCTGGAGGTCCAGCTGCGTACGGACCGGGATTTGGAGTGGGCCGTAGACCTGTTCCGCCTCGGCTACGCCGCGGCGTAGCCGACTGCAGCCAAGTGGACGGCACGGCGAGTTATTCGGTTGTAAGTGGTGGTCGTGCGCTGTCCTTCCGGAGGGGGTGGTTGAAAGAGGCGGTGGACCATCAATAGTGCGGCGGAGCCCCGGTTTCGCTAACCGGGACTCCACCGCTATATTGCGCGCCTTGACACACCGTGCGTTCGGCGGGCGATTTTGGGTATCGAAGAGGCGGTCCGACTGATGTGGGCAGTGGAGGGCGCTTAGCACGTGTGCGTCGTACCCGGCCACGGACCGCCTCTCGATGGGTCTGCCGAGCTGGAGATCCGGCTGTCGCGGGGCGGTACTGCGCCTCGATTTCGTGCTGCACCACGACCAGAAGGAATCCGCCCCATGACCGACATCGGCCAGCGCAGTGCATGGGCTAGCGTCCGCAACGGTTGAAGAGTTGGTTCTGATCCAACACGCCAAGCCAGGTTGGTATCCGTACTCGTGACGTCGACGGCGGAGTGGAAGCCGAGGATGCCACTGTCGAGGCGGCCCGCCATCGCAAGGTGTTCGAGGATCTCGGCGGCACGGTGGAGTGCGCTGAACTCGTCTGCCTGATCACCGGCGAGCTGGACAGCGCTATCGACATTGCCGTCAATACATGGACAATCCTCTCCTTTTGCAATGGATGGCTCTGTGTGGCGTGAGCGGCGATCTCTGCCGTGCGGTTGGCCTCGTTCTCCCCCGTGGCTACTGGGAGATCCATCGGTAGGCCGCCTCCAGGGCGAAGCGCATAAGTCCGGAGCAGATACCTCGGAGTACCGACTCTGTGTAGTGAGGCCGCCGGTCTCGTAGTTGGGGCGACACCGACTCCTCAGCGCTCAGTTCCTTCCCGACAGACTGTTCCTGCCGATTACGTCGGCTCTGACCGCGATGACCCACTTGGCTCTCCTAGGATCCCGGCGCCGGCTGCTTCGCCCGGCGTGCATGGAGCCATGTGTCCACCTTCCAGGAGGTTTCCAGCGAGCCCTCTCCCCTCCTGCGACAGGCAAGTACCCTGCTCAGGGCACCGGTTGGGTGTCTTCCAGTGGAGCCCAAGACTGGAAGAGATCGAGGAGGGCATGTTGAGCGGCGCTGTCGAGCGGTTCACTACTGAGCTAAAGATCCTGTATGGAGCGGCAGGCGAACCAACGCTGAGTCAACTCGTCCGACTGGGCATGCAGCAACGTCCTCCGATCAAGATTTCGGACTCCACCATCAATACCTGGCTCAACGCAGGGCATATCCCAAGCCCCGGTATCAAGGAGAATTACTTCCGTGTACTCGTCTCTTTTCTGCAAGGGCGAGCGGAAAAGAAAGGCCACCAGCGCCGCTCAGAGGCTGCCTGGCTACACCTGCTGCACTCAGCTCGCGAGGAGAAGTCCGCTCGGAGGGGAGGGCGACCATCGCAGAGCGCCGACGTACCGCAGCTCCAGCTAAAGAGCCCACGTACACCGAATAACCTGCCACCACGCGTAGTTGGCTTTGTCGGTCGCACAAACTACTTGACGCTGCTACTAGATCAGCTTGATCCCCGTAATTCAGAAGACTCCGAACGCGTGACTACGGTGCTCTCAGGTATGGGCGGGGCGGGAAAGACCTCACTTGCGATTGAAGCGGCCTATAAGGCACTAGCGCTTGAGTGGTTCTCCGGAGGGATTCTCTTCCTGGATATGCGCGGGTATAGCAGTAACGATAGCGACTTGACTCCAGAGAGTGCGGCTGCGCAGCTGCTGCGACTGGCTGGCGTACCGGAAGACGACATTCCTCACTCCGACGCATCAGTGCTCGATATGTGGCGATCTCTCACGGACTCGCGGAGTCGACAAGGGCTCCCACTTCTTGTGATCCTCGACAATGTCTACGCAACCAGCCAGATCGCTGCTCTCATCCCCTCTTCCGCGTCGCATCGAGTGCTGATTACCACTCGGCGCCTTCTCGCGTCCATAGCTGGTCGGCAATTGGAGCTGGACCAGCTTGCTGAACCCGAATCTATTGAGCTGATTAACCAGTCGCTGCGTATTGCTCGGCCGCACGATTCCCGAATCACTGATAGTCCACAGGAAACAGCCCAGATCGCCTCGCTCTGCGGAGGACTCCCTCTAGCCCTGCAAATCGTTTCCGCCCTCTTGAAGATTGAGCCCTTCCGCCCGCTGGTCAGTCTAATTGAAGAACTGAGCGAGGCTCGAAGCCTTCTTGATTCCCTGGAACACGATGAGGCTGACTCTCTAGGTAATCCCCTGGCAGTGCGAGCAGCTTTCGCGCTATCCTATCGTCGGCTCACGGAAGCGGAAGCCCGTGCCTTTCGGCTGCTCGCGCTGGCACCCGGACCTGACTTCTCGTTGGAGACGGCTTGCGTCTTGCTGGAATCAAAACGCCCCGAAGCCCGTCGATCGATCCGGAAACTATTGGCCGCGCACCTGCTGCTCAACCAGGACTCAGAGCGCTGGACGATGCACGACCTCATCAGGCTGTATGCTGCGGAGAAATCGGATGAAGCGGTCCATAATCCGGAGGCTTCGGCTGCAGTTCATCGGGTCCTGCTCCACTTTCTTGAAGTAATTGAGGAAGCTGACCAGCAAATTCGCTGGTCGGAAGAAGACCCGGCGACCGAGCGTTTTGCCTCAAGGGGCGAGGCTTGGCAGTGGCTAGATTCCGAGCACCTCGCCCTTGCAGCGGCTGTACCTTATGCCTATAGGGCAGAGGTGGATGCCGTATCTGTCGGAATAGCTGTAAAGTTGAGTACATATTTCGAGAAAAGGCCACACGCCGACTGGGGTGAGGTATTCGACTTTGCGCTCAAGGCCGCCCGTCGACTTGGTAACCCCGGGGTCACTGCAGAGGTTCTTTCCGCCCTCGGTGGGTTGCATAGCGCTGCACATCAGCCAGACAGTGCCTTCGCTTGTCATCGCGAGTCCCTGAGGATCATCGAGGAGGCTGGAGGGCACCCTAGTGAAGCTTCCATCCTCAACTCGGCCGGTACATCGCTGATGGAGTTGGGTAGAATTGACGAAGCCCTGCTGTACTTCAATAGGTCTCTAGTCGAATATCGGCATAACAAAGATCTTCGTGGCGAAGGTATAGTCATCCATAATCTCGCTAGTCTCCTTCGAGAGGTGGGAGATTATGAGTCGGCCCTGTGGTATCTGGAACGAGATCGGCAGATCTGCGTCAGCCTGGGCGACCGGGCCGGGGAAGGGCAAACCCTCAATACTCTCGGATGTACGTTTTTCGATCTCAGGAGATATGAAGAAGCTGCATCGAGTTTTCGACTTTCCTTGCAGATTTCCCGTGAGCTTTGTGATGTCATCCGAGAAGGGGAAACGCTAAAAAATCTTGCGAATGCGTATGCAGATCTGGGGGAGCGTGCAGAGGCGCTCAAGCTTTACCACGAAGCCTTGCATATTCAACGTGCTAGCGGTGACCGATACCGAGAAGGGGAGACGTTGATGAATCTCGGCACCTTTTATGAGGAAACAGGGGAGATTGGTCTCGTCATCAAATGCCTGGACGAGGCAGCTACCATTTTTCAGCAGATCGGCGAGAAGGACGGGTATCGGGCAGCGCGACGCTGGCTACAAGACGCTCGGACTCGCAGTCCTTTCCACCGGAACTGACCGTTCGATCCTTCCTCGGATAGTCCGGGCGCGGATGGCCTACTGCCCCGATCATGTGTGTGCCACTTGCCTACTCGTTGGCGTGGTCGTGTGGAGGCGCCAGCCGCGGGCGCCGCCCTGCTGGCAGACGGTCGCACGGGGGAGGCCCGGGTGACGGAGAGGACATCGTGGCCAGCGTGAGGGTGGCTTCCCACGGCGGTCGCTTGTCCCGAGCCGTAATGCCAGTCAGCCTTCCTCATGCGGAGCGGCTCCGAGTACGCGCCACACGTATTGAACTCCAGCGATCGCTTGCGGGGATGCCATCCGTGGTCGTAAACGGCCACGGTGATCTCGCCGCCGTTGAGCGGCCCACCCTCTAACCAAGGTCATGTCCACGCCGTGAGCAACGGGGGCGCCTGGATGGCCGTCAGGCTGCCGCGAAGCGTGATCCCAACAGGCGAGGATCCGCTGCCTCCAAGACGTTGATCCATGGCGCTCTGTCGTCCGTAGCCAACTGGGACCTGCGGTTGGCCGGGTTACCGGCGCGGTGGTCACGTAAGGTTCGGTGCTGTCGCATGCTGGCCTGTTCGTGGAATCAGGGGACGCCGATGACACAGCAGCTTTGGAGCAGCCAGAGGCATCGGACCGCCATTGGGCGTGTCGGCCTCTCGCTACCGGCCCGCCGTGCAGTCGGCGATCTCCAGGTGGAACCGAACACGATAGTGCTGGACTACGGGTGCGGACGTGGCGGCGATGTACGGGCACTGCAGCACCTCGGTATTGATGCCACAGGATGGGACCCGGTGCATTTCCCGGATGGGCGACGTGAGCCTGCCGAGGTGGTCCTTCTTACCTATGTCCTGAACGTCATTGAGAACCCCGCCGAACGACGAGAGACGCTCCTGCGTGCCTGGGAACTCACCAAGGCCGTGCTCGTGGTGTCCGCCCGGTTGAGGTGGGAGCGCAACCAGATCAAAGGCACGGAGTACGGCGACGGCATCCTCACTCAGCGCCGCACCTTCCAGCACCTCTACGCCGCCGGCGAGCTGCGCGACTACGTCGAGGAAGCAACCGGAGTCCGCTGCGTGTCGGCGGCGCCGGGCATCGTCTATGCCTTCAAGGACGATGCGGCCCGTCTCAGCTACCTCGCCCGTCAGGTCGCCCCTAACGGGGGATGGCTGGCCTCTGAGGACACCGCCTCGGCGATCACCTCGGTCGTCGCCCACCTCGAACAGCGCGGCCGGATGCCTCAGCTTGAGGAAATGCCACAGCCGATCATCAGCCTCCTCGGCCACCTGCGCCCCGCTGAACTGAAGCGCCTTGCCGAGCAGGAAGCCGACCCCGCGAAGGTGGAGCGGAGCGCCGAACACGGAGCCCTCGACACACTGTTGTTCCTCGCGCTGGAGCTGTTCCATGGCCGAGGCCCCGTGAGCAGTCTGCCACTGCCGGTTCAACTGGACATCCGTGCTTTCTTTCCCTCATACGCCGAGGCATGCCAGCGAGCCGATCGGCTGCTGTTCAAGCTGCGCGACGACGCTTACGTCCGTCGCGCGATGAACGGATCGATCGCCGGCAAATTCACCGCGACCGCCCTGTACGTGCACCGCCGGGCACTCCACCGGATCCCGGCCGTGCTACGCCTGTACGAGCAGTGCGCGAGCATCGCTGCCGGCCGCCCTGGCGAGTGGTCCGTCGTCAAGCTCCGCCACCAGGGCCGCGGTGTCAGCTGGCTCGACTACCCCGAGTTCGACACGGATCCCCACCCGCGTATCGCGGCCTCGTACGCCGTCGACCTGAAGACCCTCAAGTCCTCCTTCACCTCGTACGCGGACTCCACTAACCGTCCCCTGCTACACCGTAAGCACGAGTTCCTTGCCGAGGACGATCCCGACGCACCCAAGTACCGGAGGCTCACGGACGCCGAGGTGCGCGCCGGCCTCTACGAGAGTCCACACCGGATCGGCACGGAAGAGGGCTGGGAACGCGAACTCGTACGATGCGGGCGCGAGTTGCGAGGCCACCGGCTCGTACGGCGCACCACCAGCACCTGAGCGTCGCACCGGCTCTCGGCACCGGGGCGATTGTCAGTGCCGTGTGCCACGCTCCACTCATGACCACTACCCGGATGGAGGGCTCCTGCCTGCCCTCATACCGCACGCTGTCAACGCTCGCGCTGTCCGAGCCAGAGGACCACGTCCGTGAACTCGCCGACTGGGTGGAGCATGCCTCCACCGTCACCGGAGTCCCCGGGGCGCAGAACAGCTGGGACACGGCCTACAAGTGGCTGCGCCTTGCCCAGGGCCTGCGCACGGTGACGTTCGACATGTCGTACGACGACGGCGGCATGTGCTCGGCGGGCCTCGACTTCGACGCCGTGTGGACCGAAATGATGGAGGAGTGGCAGCAGCACCAGGTCCGTCTCGGCTACCTGCGCGCGGCACTCGAAGGATTCGTCCGGCTGCTGTACTCGGACACCGTAGAGCCTGGGCTGGCCGTCGAGGCCGCTGAGCAGCAGCTGCACCACCACGTCGGTGCATGGCCGGTGCATGCTCACGCGGTCGCCGACCATCTGCGGACGCATGCGCCGGTCGGTGTATCCGGCGCCGGCACGTCGGTGGCGGCAGCGGTGACTCAGGCGATTGCCCTGCACGAGATCGCCGTCCGGGGCCGTGCGCCTATCCCCGAGCCGGGCAGCGACGCGGACGGGAACGTCTTTCCCACGGGGCACGCCGAGGTCTGCGCGGTCAAGGAAGCCTCCACGGTAATGCTGCTGGGGATGCAGCTGCTGATGGCGGCAGCGGTGAAGGAGGACCGCGTCGCTGTCTTCGACGACAAGTACCTTCTCGACGGTATGTGGATTCCCGACGCCTCAGGCGGCAGCCGCTGGGTGGATGAAGAGATGCCCTACGGCGAGTACCTCGCCGTTCTCCACCTTCACCCCGGCGAACCGCCCGAGCTCTGATTCCGCCACCTGCAGTGCCCGCGGCGGCCACGCCGGCAGCCCAGGAGTGAACGACGGATGGGCCCGAAGCCATGGCTTTGAGCCCACCCGTCGTGGCCTGCTCGGCACGTATCAGGTCATGCACCAGCCGGAGTCGCATGCCCCCTCATCCTCATCGGCGTCACCTTCCCCCGGACTCTCATCGGGGATGGCTTGCGTGAGGGGGATCCCGTACCTCGTGAGATACACGGCATCCCGCCCGAGTGCGGTCCGCCGTCGGTTGATCGTCTCCTCCAGCCGGACCGACTGAGCGAACAACTCGGGTTCGTGCCGACGCTGGTGGCGCCAAGCGTCGACGGTGCGGAAGGGGCAGAAGAAGCAGGAGCTCTTGGGCGGTACCGGCAGGCCGGCCTCGGCGATGATGCGCTCGCAGTCGTCCCGGCGGAGCCCGAGGTCGAGGAGGGGGTATTCGATGACCTCGTGGGCTTCTCTCCGCCGGCGGTTGGCGCGATGGATTTCGTCGAGCGATATGCCGATACCCACCACAGCCGGGTGATCTGTGGTGGCTCCGTTCTCCCGAAGCCACCGTCCGATCACCTTGATCTTGAAGTCGGCCGTGCAGTTCCGTCGACCCGGAGCACCGTTAGCCATGCGCACCGGGATGGGGATCGAGCGGGTGTCCGGCCGGTTCAGACGCTGCATGAGCGTTTCAGTGGCTCCGTCGCGCCGACGCCGCTTGAGCTCGTGCACCTCAATTCCTGCGCGGACGGCGTACGGGACGGCGATCTTGCGTACGTAAGCGAGCGTTGCAGGGTGCTCGCTGTCGTCCCCCACATTGGCGAAGAGGAAGGTGCGAAAGTCGATCTCTCCCCGGGCGGCCAGCACGAGCAGCGCCGTTGACTGAACCCCGCCGCCGTAGGAGACGACCTTCATGGTGCGGCCGCTCGGCCGGTGTTCGGGATCGGAGGAAACGGCTTGAGGCGCGGAATGGGTTGGGTCGGCGTAGTGGGCTCCAGCGGCATGCGGCAAGATCGACATGTGAGAGATAATATGGATGAGGAGCTAGGTGATCAAGTGTTTCTCTCACGGCTGTCGGCGAACGCAGCAGGCAGCCAACTGGGCGCTGGTCCTGTAGGGCTGCGCTGAGTGGGTGGTGAAGTTAGCTAGGGCTGAGGCTTGATGACGACGGAATAGCCCTGAGCCAGAATCGATGTGAGGAACTCGCCGGCGGCAGTGTGGTCGGCGCTGGTGAATGTCCGTGCGGCAGGCACTGGTTCTCGCGTCGGGCGCGCGGCGGGGGCGCTGGTCCTGCGACCGCGAGGTTTCTGGGGAGCGCGCCGACCCTCGCGGAGCAACGTAATCTCGGAGGAGACCGTGGTCCGCTCCCGCTGCCGCGCATCCTCCAGGATGGTCTCCAGGAGCCACAACGGCGAGCCGGAGAGGACCAGGTCGGCCTCGGCGATCTGGTGGCGGTTGCGCCATCGGGAGATCGTCTGCCGGTCACAGGCGAGGATGCGGGCTACCTCCTGGATGCCGAGGATGGTAGGCAGGTGCTGCTTGTCCGTGACCGCGTGGCCATGGGGGATGTCGGCCTTATATGCGGCCAGCCGTTCCTGGGCGATTTGGCGGTCGCCTACTCCACCGAGTCGCAGCACTGTGGCCAACAGCCAGTAAGGATTCCCGGAGGCCAGCAGATCGGGCGTGGGCAACGTCCCATCGGTCCGCCACTTCTGCGATGTCTGCCGCTCGATGCCGAAGAGGGCGGCGATCTCCGCGTGACCGAGCAGATATGGCACGCTTCCCGCCGCCATGCCCTCTACCCTCTCTGTCGTCGCAGTGGCTGCCGAAGGTCTGCCGCATTGCGTCAGCCTGCCCCAAGATATCGCGAGCGTAGGCCCCGTATGTTGGAGCCGCCCTCGGCGCCCGTCAGGCACCGAGGGCGGCTCCCGTCGCCTACCGTGGCGTCTCAAGCCGTCAGATGATCTGCTTCCCCTGCCTGATCTCCCACGGTCCGGTCGGTACGAAGTGGACCTCGTCGAAGTACCGTAGCCACTCGGCGATGGTCTCGACGGTGCGCTGAGCCTGCTCTTCTGTGTAGGCGCCGCTCGTGACTAGCTCGTCCTTCGCGTCATCCAGGCTTAGACGGCCGGCCTCGTTCAGCTCGCGGAGTTCCGGCAGTTCGTGGAGGCGGGCACGGATGGCGACCGCGAACTCCTGCTCGGACAGGCCGGGCGAGATGTCGAGCTCGGCGAGATCACGGAGTACACCGGCGAGGACGTCCTTGCCGATGTTGCGGTGCCGCCCGCAATACACCCGGTACAGACGTTCCGGGCGTCGTGTCTCGGGCAGCCAGCGGGCAGCCCGGGTCTGCTGCCCGGGGATCACGATTCTGGGGGCGTCCTCGTCACCCTGGAGAAGCTCTGCCTGCTCACGTAGTTGCTGCGCTAGCTCGAGCGTTGCTGGCACCGCGCTCTGATCGATTGCGGCGAGCACTCGCCGCACTGCCGGGTGCGCGGTTTCAGTCTCCAGGAGCAGCTCGATGTTGGCCTCTGGGACGAGACCGGTCGCCTTCCCGGTGAGGTTGGCTGAGCCGACCAGGCAGCGGGTGTCGGCGGCGTATAGCTTGGCGTGCAGGTTGTGGCACAGCCGTATGCGGACCCGTCCGTCATCGACGGCAAGTTGCATGATCTCAGGGTCCGAGACGCCGGCGGCAATCTCCGTGACGGACCACCGGGTTACGCAGCTTATGTCGGTGACGCTGGCGGGGATGGCCTCGAGCGCTGCCTGAAACAGGTTCTTCTTGATGAAGGGGGCGACGATGACGACGCGCTGTCTCGCTTTTCGCAGAAGCTGCTCGATCTGCTGCCAGACGTGATCGTCCGTCACTCGTCATCCTCGTCATCAGGTGCGAGGAACTCACGGGCGATACGGCCCCAGTCCTGCCGCATCTGCTTGGCTCGAGCGCGGGGCCTGTCGGGCTGCTCGTCTTCGTAGCGGGCCCACGACAGCAGTAGGAGCTTGAACGCGTTGGCGGCAGCGACGAGCCGTTCGCCGAGCTCTTCCCGGCTGGCATCGTCGAGGTCCTGGTCGAGAACAGCGATGAGGTCGCTGTAGGCCGGGTGGTCCATATTGAGCGAGACCTGCAACACGCCCGGGATGAATTCGACGTTGAAGAACGCGGGCGAGTCGGGGTTTCGGCTGGTGAGGAGCTGGACGTGGCGGTTGTTAGCCTTGGTCTCCGCGATGATGCGCTCGGCGTCGGCTGGGGTGTATTTGTGGACGTTGACGAGGCTTTCCAGCTGCTGCTGTTGGCTCTCTTCCTCGGTCGTCTGCTCCGCAAGCTGGTCGGTGAAGCTCGGCTGGGTCTCCTCTCGCCGGCGCCGCAGGGCGTGCTCGGCCTTCGCCTCGACCTCCTCGTGCCGCTTTCTGTTGGACCTGGTCCCGCGGGTCTGATCGGTCAGGTGGGCGCGTAGGTTGCCGAGCAGCTTCTCGCGGATGTAGTAGACGATCTCGATCAAAGGCAGGCGGCGGTCGCCCTCTTCGCGGAGCTGGTCACGGAATTCTTCGAACGAAAGCCCTGCCGCCTCCTCCCTCCAGTTGAAGCTGGACAGGCTGGAGAAGATCGTGGCGGCCTGCTTGTTGTTCGTTACGCCGAACACCTCGTCGAGTTGAGGCGGGAAGTCGATTTCGACACCCCACCATCGCTCGACTGGGTCGTAGGAGTTGGTCCAGCTTGAGTCGAGGTCGAGCTCGCGATCCGCCCGGATGAGAGAGATTCCCAAGTTCTTGGCGGCGTGCTTACCCCATTCCGTCCTGCCAGGGTCGAGAGTGGGTGAGACCTCCTTGGGCCACTCCTCATTGGAGATGTCGGGGCGCCGAGCAGCGTCGACAGCAAGGGATGCTCGCACCAAGACGGGGTACTCCGCGCCGTCCATGCCCTTGACCATGAACCGCTCGACGCCGATCTCGCCAGCGTTGCCGCCTCCATGGGGGCGGAACATGGGCTTGATGTCGAACGGGGGCGGCGTGGAACTCGGCACCGTGAGATAGAGCGGATCGTTGGGACGTGCGTCGCGCTCCCCCTCGAGCGGGAACCATCCCCGCACGGGCACGAGTCGGATGCGCGTTCCTTTGGTGATCAGACGTCGATAGATCCGGCCGATGAGGCTCTCGGTGTTGGCGAGCGTCGCCTCAGCTCCGCGCCATTGCACGCGCTCGAGCTGCGTCCACTGCACCAGGGTGCCCGTGGGGCCGAGAGCATGCGACAGGCGTTGCCAGTCTTCCGGGACTGGTTCGGCCTTGGGCTCGGGCACCTCTTCGAGGCCGGCGCGCAGTTCCGCGAGATCGAGGTAGGTGTGGAGAGCGTTGTCGGGTCCGTTGATCCACGACCAGACGTCCACGCGATCACACTGGGAGATGCTGGAGTTGGGGAGGCCGACTCCGAAGCGCCCGATGCCTTTGCGGTGTTGTCGCGTCCCGGCGCCGAAGCGCAGGGATTGCCTGAGCGTCTCGGCGTCCATCCCATGGCCGTTGTCAACGACGGCTATCGTCTCCACGCGGTGCCGAGCACGCTCGGAGGGTCGGTCTGTCCCCTCGACGACGAAAAGCTCAACGAGGTTGGCGCCAGCCTCGATGCCGTTGTCGATCAGCTCAGCGATGGCGTGGGCGGTCGATTTGTAGCCGCTGTCCTGTAGAGCCTTGACCGTCAGGTCGGACGTGACGATCGAGTACTTGGATGTCATCGGGCCTTCCATACGTCTTCCCAGTTCGTGAACGCCTCCGCCACGTCTCCGAAACCAGGCAGCTCCGGGTCGACGACGGTGACTACTTCGCAGGTGGGGGTGCCGCCCGCCTTCGGCCCTCGGATGACGCGGCCCACCATCTGGCTGTAGAGCACCAGGGAACGGGTGGGGCGAGCGATGACTGTGGCACTTGCAGCAGGTGCATCGAAGCCGGTTGTGAGCACTCCGAAATTGGACAGGATCATGGGCCGCGTCCCTGGCCCTTTGAATCGGCTGATCACCCGGTCCCGGTGACGGGCAGACGATTCTGCCGTGACTTGGTCCGCGTCCATCCCGAGCATGGACAAAAGCGCTGTGATCAGCCGACTGTGCTCTACGGAAGCAGCGAACAGTAGGACGCGTCGGTGCTGCGCAGTCAAGTCGAGGGCAGTGCGGACGACTTGTAGGTTCCACTGCACGTTCTCGGCGAGCCGATCGATGAACAGGTCCGGTACGTCGAACGACGCTGAGAGATGCCTCCGGTCCTGAGCACTGAGCTTCATGCCAGACTCCGCCGCGACGGTGCGGAAGGTCGGGCGGGCCAGGTAGCCCTGCTCGATGAGCGCGGTGACGGGGTTGTCA
The DNA here is from genome assembly GCF_044388685.1 of Streptomyces sp. NPDC020192. Taxonomy (NCBI): domain Bacteria; kingdom Bacillati; phylum Actinomycetota; class Actinomycetes; order Kitasatosporales; family Streptomycetaceae; genus Streptomyces; species Streptomyces sp. NPDC020192. The sequence continues at coordinate 22,487 of NZ_JBIRXG010000016.1, forward strand.
TACCCTTCAATCTCCAGCATGACCTTCTGACGGGCGAAGAGGTCCGCGAGCCTCTCGTCCTCAGTGATGTCGGCCCAAGTACGACCAGGCGTGGCGGTTAGGCCCAGCAGGCTGGAGTCGCTCCGCAGTGTCAGCGCGTCGAGGACCCTGCGGTAGGTGGGGGCGATCGCTTGATGCGTCTCGTCGAAGACGGTCAGGGTTGTCCGCACGGCCAGGCGGTCTAGGAAGGTTTGATCGGCCTTGGCTGCGGCGCCGGCCTTGTCGAGGCCCAGGATGACGATGCCGTCGGTGATGCCGTCCAGATCGGTCGGGGCGTCGCCCCACATCCGCACGACTGTGACTTCTCTGTTGCCGAGGGCTGCCCAAGCGCGCTCGAATTCCAGCGCTGCCTGCTCGAGCAGCTCTTGGCCTCGGGCCAGCCAGACGACCACCGTCGGTTCGTTATGCCGTAGGTGGTCGCAGACCAGGTCCATGCCAGTGCGGGTCTTGCCGCCTCCGGTGGGCAGGTGGAGCACGGTCCGCCGCTCCCCGGAGTACAGCAGACGGCGCACCTTGCTCGCCGCGGTCCGCTGATACGGGAAGAGGCCGTAGGCCGACTCCACACGCCGGAGCGAGGACACAGGAGCCTCGGGTGCGCGTTCGACCACCAGGCCGAGGAAACCGTGAAAGGTTCTGCGCTGCTCGGGGGACCAGGGTAGGCGCGCTAGAAACGTGGCCGCAGGGGTGCTGCCGGCGCGACCTAGCCGTCCTGCGAGTTCCTCCTGCTTTCCCGGCGGCAGCAGTCGCAGCAGTTGTGCGCGTTCGTCGGGATCAGCTACGAGCCGTTCGACGGAGACTGCGGAGGCGGCCACTGCACGAAGGGCATCGTCGTCCGCCTTGCTACCCTTCAACAGCTCCAGCAGCTCACATACGTGCTCGCCTACCAAGTGCCGCACGTAATCGATCGGGGCCAGGTCGAGGATGGCCCGGAACGCCATACCGGGCGAGTCGATCACGTCGCCCCCTCCCGCATGCCCGGCCGCGAGAGGCCCCCCTGAGCGAAGTGCAACCGTCCTACCCTCCCCTAGATGCCGCCGTGTTCGACTTCTCACCTGCATATGTGGTGCCAGTCGAGTTAACCCTAGACCTCCGTACCGACAACGTGGGCTGCTACGGCTGATTTTGCGTTCAGTCCCGGCCGTGCACGCACGCAACCTCCTGCCAGGCTGCGCAGGCGGCAGGGGTAGATCTAGGATCGAACATATGTTCGCATTTGTTGGGTGGCCCACACCCGTGGCGTGCCAAAGCTTGACTTTGGTCTCCTCCGCCTCCGGGGGCGGCTAGGATCTCAGTGCACTCCTGGCGGAAGAAGAAGCTCCGACGAGCGAGGGCGCCAGGAATGAGCTTAGGTCCGTTGCACGAGGGGGCAGATATGGCGGAGCAGCCCGAAGGGGTCGACATGATCTACCTCGACTACAACGCCACCGCGCCACTGCGCCCGGAGGCGCTCGACGCTACCTTCGCCGCACTCGGGAGTGTCGGCAACGCCTCAAGCATGCATCATGCCGGGCGCGATGCCGCCTCCCGGGTAGATTTGGCGCGCCGTCAACTCGCCGCGCTTCTCAACTGCTCTGCTGGGGAGATCATCTTCACCTCCGGTGCAACGGAGGCCAATAACCTCGCCCTTCGCGCGGCATACGCCCGCGGTGGCGTACTGGTGACCACTGCGGTAGAACACCCGGCCGTGCTCGAGGTGGCCCGAGCGATCACTGACGGAACCCCCGACGCCCTCGTGATCCTGCCGGTGGACGGAGACGGCGTTGTCGACCTGGCGCAGCTGGACGAGGCGCTGGAGGAGACTGGTGAGCGCGGAGCCGCCCTGGTCTCGGTGATGCTCGCGAACAACGAGACCGGAGTCCTCACCGACCTGCAGCCCGTCATCAAGGCCGCGCACGCCGCCGGGGCAGTGGTACACACCGACGCCACACAATACGTGGGCCGGCTGCCGGTCGACCTCGACGAGCTGGACGTCGACCTGCTCTCCTTGTCCGCCCACAAGTTCGGTGGACCGCAGGGCGTAGGTGCCCTGTTCGTTCGCCGCGGCATCTCGTTGCCGTACCACCCCCTCCTGATCGGCGGAGGGCAGGAACGCGGCTGGCGTGCGGGCACGCTCAACGTCGCAGGCATCGTCGGACTCGGGGCAGCCGCCGAAGCCGCCCGCCTTAAGATGCAGGACGAGGCCGCTCGGATCACCGCGCTCCGCGACGTGCTGGAAGCCGACCTGTTGGCCCGGGTGCCTGGCTGCCGGATCAATGGTTCCAACGCGCCTCGGCTTCCAGGTGTGATCAGCGTCACTTTTCCGGGGGTGCCTGCCGACGCCGTGCTGGCTGCAATGCCTGAGGTTGCGGCCTCGGATGGTAGCGCCTGCGCTTCGGGGGCGCCAAGCCCGAGTCATGTCCTGCTCGCCATGGGCCGTAGCCGTGAGGAGGCGGACTCCACCGTCCGGTTCTCACTCGGTTACGCCACCACGTACCGAGACATTGAGCGAGGCATGGAAGCCGTCGTGGATGCAGTTGCGAAGATCCGCTCGGTGATGGCTACCGACGCCGAACCGTAAGCAGCGCTCGGCGCTGACCCCCTGCTCCCCGTGAGCTCCACGAACCTGGAAAGGCCCCCTACACATGTCAGACAGTCGGCTTGCCGAGGCCGTCGACCTCTACTTCAATCGGCATGAGACGTTCGCCCCACGGTTCGGTTGGTTGCACAAGGCATACATGCAGGTCAAGGACGTACCCGGCGTCTTCTACCAAGAGGACGCGCCCGTTCTGCTCGGGGTCGGCAAGAACATGGTCAACGCCATGCGGTACTGGTCGCGGGCGTTCAAACTGACCAAGGAGTATGCACACAGCGATCCCTCGGCCCGCGCACTTCTGACCGCGCCGACGTGGCGGGCGCGCTGGCTGCTCGATGAAGACGGTGCTGACCCTTATCTGGAGGACACCGGGAGCCTGTGGCTGCTGCACTGGTGGCTGCTGTCATCCGAGCCTGAAGCCAAGTGCCAGGTGCCGAGCTGGTACATCATCTTCAACCTCGCCGCGCGTTCCCGCGCGACCGCGGAGGAGATGGAGAGCGTCATCACGCGCTACGTCAACGAGAACTTTGCGGCGAATAAGCGGCCTGCGGCGGAGTCCATCAAACGTGACGTGGACTGCATCATCAAGATGTACGCGCAGGACCTCGAGGCCAACCCTCTGTCTCCGGGTAGCTTCGAAGATCAGCTGATGTCGCCCTTCAAAGAGCTTGGCCTGCTCGAAGGCCGGGGCAAGGGCAAGGACCGCACTTGGCGTTTCACCAGCGGTACCCGTTCGAACCTGCCCGCGGCGGTTCTGATCTATGCCTGCCTGGATTACGCCTCGCGGCTCTCCACGAAGGCTGGCCAGATCTCCCTCGCCCGGCTCGCCAGTGAGCCGGGTTCCCCGGGACGGGCGTTCCGCATGAGGGAACCGGAGCTGACCAAGGCCATCGAAGCACTGGTCGGCAGTCATCCGGATCTTCAGATCGTTGAAGCGCTCGGTCAACGCAGCCTCGCCTATGCCAAGCCACCTCAGGAGTTGGCCTGGGATGTTCTGGACGAGTATTACGGCCGCGTGCGGGAACGCGACGGCTTCCCCACCCCGCAGGAGTGGCTTCGCAAGCACCCGGGGCTCGTCGGTACCGCGCCCAAGAACACACGCAAGACGGCTCCTCGCCAGGTCGAGGAGTTCGAACTGAGCGAGGAGAGCATCGGATCATGACCGAGAACCGAGCCCAGCTCCCGGCCGGCATCGCCTTGGTTGGATCCGAACTGCGGTCCACCAACCTCGAACGCGATGTGCGTGAACCCCACCTCAACGCTCCTTACGTCGGAGCACGCGCCCTTGACGTCCTCGAACGCCTCGCCAACGCAATCGAGAACCCCCGGCGTACTCGTGCGTGGTCGTTCACCGGCCCTTACGGTTCGGGCAAGTCCACCCTGTCGAACCTCATCGACGCCCTCCTCGGACACGACAAGACCCGCCGAGCTGAGGCGGACAAGGCGGTGGCCGCAAGCAACCCGCACACCGCGGCTCGCCTGGGTCAGGTGCGTAACCAGGTTGCGGAGCGCGGGTTCCTCGGCGCGGTCGCCACTGCTAGTCGCGAGCCGCTTGCCGCGACCATCCACCGTGCCCTGCGGACTGCCGCAGAACGCCGGTGGAAGACGCGGCTTCCCAAGGCCATCGACCAAGCATTCGCGGTGTGTGCTGAGAGCGCGGTGCCGACAGCCGAGAGCCTCATGGACGCGGTCGCCGTACTGTGCGATGCCGCCCCGGTGCTGCTGATCATCGACGAGTTCGGCAAGACGCTGGAGTACCTCGCTGCTGCGGGAGATACCGGTGACGCCGACAGCGACGTATTCCTGCTCCAGATGCTCGCGGAGAAGGGCGCCGGTCCTTCGGGCCTGCCGCTGTTCATGCTCACTCTGCAGCACCTGGCCTTTACCGACTACGCTGCTCGCTCTAGCAGCGTGCAAACTCAGGAGTGGGCCAAGGTCCAGGGCCGCTTCGAAGACATCACCTTTGGTCCAAACCTGGGCGACGCCGTCCACCTGATGCGACGACGCCTCGACCTCAGCCAGGTCCCTGAACGAGGCCGCACTCTCATCCAGTCCCAGGCAGAGGCTGCCGCGGAGGCCTGGATGCTGCGCGGACTCAACGCTGTCGTCGACATCTCCCCGCAGATGTTCGCCGACTTGTACCCGCTGCACCCTCTAACCGTCGTCGCCGCACCGCTCATTGCCTCGCAAATCGGACAGCACGACCGCAGTCTCACGGGCTTTCTCGCTAGCGACGAGCCCAACACGGTTCGGCGCTCCTTGGAGGCGCTCGCCTCCGACAAGCCAGAGCGTGCTTCCACCATCCGCCTGCCTCAGCTGTACGACTACTTCTTCGCCTCCGGCCGCACCACCATCCTGGCCTCTTCCAAGGCAAGCCGCGCGCTGGAGATCGACATGCGGCTCAGCGAGGCCCACGGGCTAGCTCCTGAGGACCAGGACGTTCTCAAAGCGATCGGCATCCTCAACCTCATCGACGCTGACGGCCTGCTGCGAGCCACACCCTCTTTGATCCACTTGGCGCTGCAGGACCCAACAGACGCTTCTGACTCCGAGCGTTACACCGCCCTGCAAGACCGTCTCGGCAAGCTCGTCGAGGATGGGTTCGTCGTCCACCGCGAGTACAGCAACGAGTACCGGGTCTGGCAGGGCACCGATGTCGACATCGACGCGCGGGTCAAAGAGAACGCCACCCGGGTCAAGCCGGCCGACGTCGTGGCCTACCTCAGCAAGCACCTCGGTGCCGTGCTTCCCGACGCGGTGGTGGCTGGCAAGCACAGCCAGCAGACTGGCATGCTCCGCTACTTCGTCACCGACGTCAGCCCCAGAGGCGAGAAGATCGACGGACCCGAGGTCGTCAAGGACGCGGCAGACGGTCTCATCGCCTTCCACCTAGGCCCACTCGACACGCTTCCGGCTGTCAACTCGCCCCTGCCCGTGCTGGTCGGCACCACCGAGCATCCGGAGCGGGTCCTGCAGGCCGGCATCGAGCTCGTGGCACTCGAGGAACTCCTCGACGACGACACGATCGACCATGTCGCCTCCCGAGAGATCACCGAACGCGCTGCCGAGATCTCCCAGAGCATCGGAACGATGCTCGACGAGGCGTTCAACCCGCGAAGCTCTCACTCCACCTGGCGCCTGTGGCACGTAGGCACCGAGGCCGGAAACGCTCCTGATGCAATCATCGAGGCCCGCAGCTACTCGAGCCTCGTCTCCCAGGCATGCGAGCGCGTCTACCCCTTCACCCCCCACATCCGCAACGAGATGGCCGGCCGCCATCAGCTCACCAGCAACGGCGCCCGGGCACGCCGCGAGCTGCTCACCGCGATGATCCAGCGCTCCGGCCTCCCCCTTCTCGGATTCGATGAGAAAGGCTACTCGGCAGAACGCGCCATGTACCACGGCGTTGTCGAGTACCTCGGCCTGCATCGCTTTGCTGGTGAAGCCAGCAGCGGAGGCGCGACGGACAGCATTCTCACCCACGGCATCGCGCGGCCGGACCCCGAGAAGAACTCCAGCGTCATGGCCGTCTGGGAGGCTCTCGATGACGCGCTGACCGGTGCCAAGCGGCCCACGCCCATCGTGGACATCTACCACCAGCTCATGGCGCCGCCCTACGGTGTCAAGGCTGGAGTCGTGCCCACCCTCGTGGTCGCCTCCCTGATCCTGCGCGGGGAAGACATCGCCCTGTTCGAGGAGGGGAACTACTGCCCGCGCTTGTCCCCGGAGATCGTTGAACGCCTCAACGTCCCCTACCCCGACCGCTTCACCGTCAAGGCAGTGCCGGTCGGCCGCGGACAGCGCCGGCTTGTGGTCAATGGTCTCGCCAAGGCTCTCAAGGTCGACGTTCCGCGCTCGCGTTCGGCACGCAACCCGCTCCTCCTCGCGGTCACACGCACCGTCCTGGAGCGTGTGATGGTCCTCGACCCTTACACCCGGCAGACGAGGAGACTCAGTGCGCAGGCCCTGGCGATCCGCGGCCTTCTGTCGCGTGCAACCGACCCGGATGACCTGATCTTCACCTCCCTTCCCAAGGCGCTCGGATACCCAGCGATCGGTGCAGACACGCCCAAGGACGAGCAGACCGCTCAGGCGTACGTGGCCGCACTTACCACGGCGCTTGACGACCTATCCGGCGCGGCCGGAGCCCTGCGCCAGGAAGTCGCTGCGACGCTCGGCAAGGAGTTCCGTCTGCCCTCCGATATCCGGGAGCTGAGGGTCGGTCTTACCGAGCGCCTGCGAGGCTTCGCCGAGGCCCCCCTGGAACTCAGCCTGCAAGGCTTCGTTTCCCGGGCCCTCAACGAGAATCTCCCGGACGAGGACTGGCTCGACCCAATCGTCATCCGCCTTGCGAACAAGGCCCTCGGAGACTGGACGGACGCCGATGCCGAGAGCTTCCCCCGCAAGGCCAAGGAGGTGGCCCGCGCCCTCGACCGCGTCGGACACCTCTACGACGTACGTCAGACCCCTGTTGCCGACCAGGAGGCGGCACCCCCGGCGCAGCAGATCGAGACTCGCCTTCTGACACTCACCACTCCGCAGGGCACCGAGGAACGCGCCCTCATCCACGTTCCCAAGCAGTCGCGCCACACAGCCGACGAGCTCGTTGTCAGTGTCATCAGGCAGGCTGAAGAGGCACTTGGTCCCGACGGAGCCCGCATCCTGCTCGCCGCCCTGGCTGAACGCCTTGCAGCGACAGACGGCGATTCCGCGCCCGCTAGGAAGGAAGGAATGCTGTGAGTTCTAGCGACAACTCCGACAGCAACAAGCGCCACGTGCTCGGCCTGTCCGGGGGCAAGGACTCCTCCGCCCTCGCGATCTACATGCGGGATCGCGTCCCGGACATGGAGTACTTCTTCTGTGACACAGGCGCCGAGCTACCCGAGACCTACGAGTACCTGAACCGACTTGAGGCCGCCGTCGGCAAGCCCATCGTGCGCCTCAACGCCAGCCGAGACTTCGATCACTGGCTCGAGGTTTACCAAGGCACCCTTCCCAGCCCCCAGATGCGCTGGTGCACAAAGAACCTCAAGATCAAGCCCTTGGAGGAGTGGGTCGGCGACGACGACGTGATTTCGTACGTCGCCATCCGCGCCGACGAGAACCGCCTCGGCTATGTCAGCACCAAGCCCAACATCACAGCGGTCTTCCCGTTCCGCGAGGATGGCATCGATCGTGCCGGCGTCGATCGCATCCTCGACGAAGCTGGCATCGGCCTGCCTGATTACTACGAGTGGCGCACCCGCTCCGGCTGCTACTTCTGCTTCTTCCAGCGCAAGCACGAATGGGTCGGCCTCCGCGACCGGCACCCCGACCTGTTCGAGAAGGCCATAGCGTACGAGGAGAAGGTCAACTACCGGCACACCGCTATGCAGGACCGGCAGTACACGTGGTCCCAAGGCGAGTCCCTCCACGAACTCATCGCCCGCCGCGAGGAGATTGAAGCCAAGCACCAAGCCGCCCTCGAACGCGCCGCCAAGCGAGTCAAGCCGAACCGCCCGCTGCTGGAGATCCTCGCTGACGCCCACGACGAGGACGACGACGAAGCAGGCTGCGCAGTCTGCCACCTGTAGTACGGGCGGTAAGAACCCAGAAGCCCTTGGTGTGTGACGGGATGTCACACATCAGGGGCTTATTTTCTGTCTGCAGGCGGCACATGTCAGAGGCGCGTGCAAGGATGCCTCTCATGATTCTCAAGCGCAGCGGGACCAGCTTGCGGCATGACGACGCCTGAGCCCCTCATACGCTCCGTCATCCGGCACAGCGTCGAGAGTAGCCCTGCCCTGGAGATCCAGTTAGGGATAGCTCCGATGCTGGATATCCCTGCGCACAAGGTGCTGCAGGACGACCTAAGAGCGGACGCATCGCCATGGGAAGCGCACGTTGCGGCTGAGAGCCTGACAGACGTCCTCCCCGAACAACCCGGCCTGTACATGTTTGTGTGGCGGCCTTCCATCCGGCTCGCCATGGCCGACGATTCCCAGAGCAGCTTCCACCAGGTGCTCTACATCGGGCAGGCCGGCGGATCCGGCCAGGGTGGCAACACGATCCGGAACCGGTTCAAGGATTACCGGAAGCACCTACGCGGCGACCCTGAGGCTCTGTGGACGCAGGAACCGCCCACGGCCAGGGCCGCGAGGTTGACTCACTACCTTGCTCTGCGCCCGCTGGAGTTCTGGTTCGCCACCGTCGAGGACCGCTCCAAGATCAAAAACTTGGAAAGCCGCTTGATCAACCTGTACAACCCCCCGCTCAACAGCCAGAACCGTCCACGGCTGCGCGCGCGGGTCAGCACCATCCCGCGCCCAGCCCTTCGGCCCTGACCCTTGTCCTGTCCAGCCCGATCGAGGTACTCCAATGCCGTCCAAGACCTTCGTCCCTGCCTTCGAAGCCAAGGTGGGCACCTGGACCTACTACTCCTGCCTGATGAGCTACGCCCAGGTGGCCCGAGAGATCAACTTTGCCCACGAACTTGGTGGCAACCGCGATCTCGGCACCATGATCCAGCGCGGGGTTGGCGACCGAACCGGGCAGATCACCGAATACCTGCTCACCAACGAGAACAGGTTCCTCGGAGCCATCATCGTCGCCGTCTGGGGCGGCAACGCCAACTACCTCCCTCTCGAGATGGACTCCGACGCCGAGAACCAGGCCGTGCTTGCCGGTATCGACCGTAACTTCGGCGTCCTCACCTTCGACGGCACGCAGCAGTTCTTCGCGCTCGACGGCCAGCACCGCCTCAAGGCCATCAAGGACGCGGTCAAGCGGAACCCCGAGCTCGGCGCCGAGGACATCAATGTGATCGTCGTGCCGCACTTCGACACGACCGAAGGCCGTCAGCGTACTCGGCGCCTATTCACCAACATCAACCGCAACGCCAAGAGCACAAGCGCACAGGAGAACATCGCCCTCGATGAGGACGACAGTTTTGCCATCCTCACCCGGCGTCTCTTGGACGACCACCCCTTCCTGAGCAAGGACAAGGTCGTCCTCGTCTTCAGCAAGGTCGGCGACGAGGGGAAGATGGTTCTCGCGCAGCGCTCGATCGGCCCGGGAAGCCCCGCCTGGAGCACCATCGGCGTGCTCTACGACATTGTCAAGGAGATCGGCTTCGATCTCCCCTGCACAGCCGACCAGTCGAAGCAGCGTGTGACCGATGAGCTTCTCGATCAGAGCTACATGATCTTGGCCAGCCGGCTCGACGATCTCCTTGATGCCTGCGGGAACCTGCGCCAGCGCTACTTCGCTGCCCAGGCTCCGAAGGACGTCCGCGCTCCGAAGGGGCGGGAGGGCTCAGGGCACCCGCTCATGCGTCCCGCTGTCCAGGCGACCGTCGCCAAGGCCGTCCGACACATCCTTGAGCAGGAGTTGCTCGGGTGGGACGACATCATGAAGCGGCTCGCGAGCCTGGACTGGCGCATGGTGGGGGCGCCGTTCTCCGCCATGTGGATCGATACCCCAGATGGCCGGGCCAACGGCAAGATGGCCAGTGGAAAGGACCACCTGCAGCTCCTGTACAACCTTCTCATTGCCCACCTGGCCCCGCGAACCAAGGTCCAAGTGTCCAGGGCACTTCGGATGTACGCGGACCTCAAGAAAGACAAGTACCCGGTTGCCATGGACGATCTGGTCGCCCTCATTCCCGGCGATGCCGACGTGGCTCAGTAACTGTCCTTCGCGGCCCGCGTGGAGCCCAGCCACCAAGCACATGGGTACGCGGGCATCTGAGGCGTTCGTCGGCAGGACCGCGCGCTGTGGCCTTGGCGTGCGGTCCCCAACTGGCCAAGCCAACTCCTCGTCGGCATAGGCTTTCTCAGCGCCACATCGCCAGGGGGTACTTGATGACCGGTTCGGAAGACCATGTCGCTGTTCCAGCGCAGGACGCGCCCGCTCTGTTCGGCCAGGTTCTGGCCGCCATGCTGCGGCACTACACGAGCGACGTGCCCACCGTCGTTACCGTGGGCAGCGATGAGTCGTTCGGGCCAGTTCTTCCGATTCCTGCCGACTGGCCCATCCAGCATGACAATGCGTGGGTTGCTCTCCCGGCCCGTATCAACGGCCTCCTGTCCGCAGGGCCGGTGCTCCTTCTCCCATCCATTGCGGACTTGTGCGACTCTGCCCGAGTCTCCCAGGGCTCGGCTGACGCTTCTGTCGCTGACCTGTTCGAAGCCGCTGTGGCTGGCATAGAGGCCCATCCCGACCAGGCTCGTTTGCTGATGCTGCTGCCGGCGAAGTACCTCACTTCCAAGACCAGGGGGTGGGCACGCTTCCGCCGCATGCTTGCCCGGCAATGGCAACCCGTTTTCATCCTGTACTCGACAGGAGCGCTACGAAGTGTCCACCGGTCGAGCGAGGTGGCGGCTGTCCTGCTGTGCCCGAACACCACGCAGACCGTGAAGAGCCGATTTTTTCGGGTGCCGAGAAGCGGCGACGAGGGAGCACTCAAGGAAGACCTTGAGACGCTCCTGCGGCTGCCCGAGGGGAGTACCGCATACGGCTATGTCTCACACAGCGCTGCGCCGGCGGATGAGGGATGGCCCTACGTCGGCGATGGCTCGCCATCGCAGTCTGCGGCAGTGCCGGGCACGACTGCACGCCCGCTTTCGCTCCGTGACCTTACGGTTTCCTCGGTCTTTAACATTGTCCGAGGGTTCTCTGGCCGGTCAGGCGACCTCTGCGAGGCCCATGCTCCGAGCGGCGCGCGTCTCTTGCGCGGGCGGGACATTAGGGGGGACGGAACGATTGCCGAGCCGGACCCGGATAGCGACCTGTGGTACTCCGATATCCCGGAGCGCTACCACCTGCGAGCCGGGGACGTGCTGATACGAGATGCCTTCCTGCCCGGCCGGGCCGGGGCAGCCTTGGTGAGAGAGCGGGATCTGCCCGCGGTGGCGGGCAACCACACCATTGCCTTGCGTCCGGTCACCTCCGTCAACCCCGAGCATATGCGCCTCATTCTGGCCTTCTTGCGCTCGTCGGCAGTCGAAAGAGCTTCGCCACGCGTCGTATCTGGCTTGGTGCATCTGCGCAGGCAGGACCTGGAGTCCCTTGCGCTACCGCAGCCGGATGAGGCACTGGCCACCGCTCTGGATGACCTGAACACGGCGGGTCGGCAGCTGAGCGACTGGAGCGCTGAGGCTACGGCCTTGGCCAGGTCCGTCTTCACCGATGCTCGGGATACTGGGCACGCCCGCCAACGGATCATTGAGGCGGGACAGATTCTGCGGCTGCGGGCCGAGACGGCCGTGCAGCTCGACGACTTTGGGCACATCGTCCGCACCCGATTCCCCTACCCCATCGCGTTGCGATGGCGCGAGACCGAAGCAAAGAAGAGTACCGGCGACTTCGGGCCCGCCTACGATGCTGTGCTCGATGCGACCGAGATCCTCTTGTGCTACAGCGCCCTCCTCACCGCGGCCTTCGCCCACGGTGCCGCCCTCGACCTCTCCTCCGTCACCGCCCTCCGTAACAAACTCGCCAACAACCACGGCGGCCCCGGACTCGGCGAATGGACTGAGGTGCTCCAGGAGATCTCCAGCAAGAAGAAGCGCCGCAGCCTGGGCGCGGAGCATCCACTCCACGAACTAGGCGCGGTGCTGGCCGACGAAGAGGTCAAGGCTGCCCGACAGCGGCATTCCGCTCGCCGGAACAATCAGGCACACCTGCGTCGCGCTGACTCGGTCGAACTGCCCAAAGCGCTGGAAGAGTCGTTCAATGATCTTTCCCTACTGCTCAGCCGAACGCGCTTCTTGGCGGACTGGCCACTGATCGAGATCACTTCCGTGACGTGGGACGCGTTCCGCGGCCAAGCCACTCTCGGCTTCAGACGGCTCATGGGCGATCACCCAGTCGTGCCCACGGAGTCGATGCGGCATCCGAGCAGCGCACTTGAGACTGGCAGCCTTTACGTGATTGACCGCAGTCACCAGCTGCACCTTCTCCGTCCCTACCTCACGGGACGGATCTGTCCTATTTGTCGCACGTGGTCGACCTTCCACGCCGACAAAGTGGACAACAAGCTTGTGCTGAAGAGCCTAGAACACGGCCACTGCGTGGCAGATTCCACAGTCACTGAACCGCTACGCCACGTTGGCTTGCTATAGACCGCCCTCTGCCGGGGATGCCGCCGAGCGTTGCTGCGCGTCGGCGTCGGCGAGCATAACCCTGGCCACCTGCGGGAGCTGACCGCCTCCTTGAGTAGCGCAGTGGACGAGGAGACGGTCAGTTCGCTGTTGCGGGGGTATGCCGTCAGGAGCTGCGCGCGCGGGCGCAGGTGACGGAGCGATCAGGCGCGCCGTGCGCAGTCGGTCGAGAGTATCGCGGAGCCCTTATCCGTAGGCGAGGCGATTTGCGGGTTCGGCTGGCGTGGTGCCGACCGGTCCTGGAACGGGGGTTATCGAGTGGCGGCGGGTACCGCTGCGCGTGGTGGTCCGGCCCGGGAGGGCAGCGGCGTGCGGGGCGTGCGCACAGCGGCGGAGGGCGGCTTCGGTCGCGGAAATATCCCCGGACTTTGCGACGTTCCCCTCTGACACCGTGATCGAGGAGGGGGAGTGGTGGGGCTGAAGCTGTTCAACACTGCGGGTGGCGTGAGCGAGGTCGTGCCGCGTCTGGCCGAGGTCGAGGCGGATGTGCAGGACCTCGTCGAGGCGCACATGGAGACGATGCTGGGCGTCAGGTTCCTGGCGAGCGAGTACGTCATCGACTGTGTCGACGGCGGACGGATCGATTCGCTGGGGCTCGACGAGAACGGGGCTCCGGTGATCGTCGAGTACAAGCGCGGCACCGATGCGGGCGTGATCAACCAGGGCCTCTACTACATGGCCTGGCTGACGAATCACAAGGACGCCTTCCGGAACCTGGTCCGCGACCGGCTCGGGGTCACGGCCGCATCCCAGATCCTGTGGAGCGCTCCCCGGTTGATCTGCGTCGCCGGCGACTTCACCCGCTACGACGCGCACGCCGTACGCGAGCACCGTCGCTCGATCGACCTGGTCCGCTACCGCTACTTCGGCAGCGACCTGATCGGCCTTGAGACGGTGGCCTCCGTCACGGGGCACTCGGTCACGACCAGGCGGCTGCGCCGGCGTGCGGCCGGGAAGTCGGTTGCCCGCAGCGGCGGGGCCCTGGTGGAGTTGGCCGAGGCGGTCGACGAGGTGCTGCTCGGTCTCGGGGACGGCGTCACTCGTGTCCAGCGCAAGCAGTACCGCGCCTACCAGCGGCTGTGGAACTTCGCATGCGTCTGCCCGCCGCAGCAGACCAAACTGCTCGTCTACCTCAAGGCCGACCCGAAGACGGTCGATCTGGTTTCCGGCTTCACCCGCGACGTGACGGGGCTCGGCCATCACGGTACAGGTGACCTGGAGCTGCAGCTGCGTACGGAGCGGGACCTGGAGCGCGCCCAGGACCTGTTCCGCCTCAGCTACGCCGCGGCGTAGCGGGCGTTCGACGCTCCTGGGATGGACGGCCCGAGGCGCGGATGAAGTTGTGCTCCTCGTCGTGGTGGTCGCCTTTCGACGTAGCGGTCAGGGGGTGGCGGTGGATCTCCAAGGATGCGGCTGGATCCCCGGTTTCGGAAACCGGGGATCCGCCGTTATATTGCCGCGCGCACATGTCCTGAACAGGCGCACCGCTCCTGGGCGCCGACGCCTTGCAGACGAAGGCGAGAGGGATCGCATGGGGTGGCAGCGGACACGGACGGTGATCTTGCACGAGGGGCCGTTTGTTTCTCTGTGCCGGGATGAGGTGATTCGTCCGGACGGCAGCCCCGGTATGTACGATCATGTGGTTGTCGATGACGGTGTGCGCGTCGTCGCGCTCGACCAGCAGCGGTGTCTGGCCTTGGTGGAGGACGATTTCCATCTGCAGCGGCGCCGCTTGCTGCACCTGCCCGGCGGGGGAACCGAAGGCCAGGATCCCCGTGCCGCTGCGCTGCGGGAGCTGGAAGAGGAGACGGGGGCGGTGGCCGGCGAGTTGCGGCTGCTGGGCGTGATCGACCCGCTGCCTGCGACGACAGCCGCGCGCACGCATCTGTTCCTCGCCACCGGTTTGACCTCGGGGACTGTGAACCGTGACGCCACCGAGGCCGGCATGTCGGTGCAGTGGCGGCCGATTCCTGAGGTGATCAGAGCTGTCCGGGAGGGAGTGATCACCGAGGCGGGCAGTGTGGCGGCCCTTCTGCTGGCCGAGCACGTACTTCAGGCTATGCCGCCGGGTGGGTAAGCGACGTGATGGCGTGTCCCGAGAGCCGGGCCAGCTCTGCCTGGAGGCGGGCGATGCTCTCGGCCGCCCGGCGATGCGCGCGCTCGGCCTCGGAGAACCGCGGCCAGGCACGCACGATCTCGCCGGAAACCCACTGACGGCACATCTCGCTCCGGGGATCGTGGTCGTCGGGAGCAAGGGCGAAGCTACCGTTGCAGTAGGCGGCCCATGACGGCCGTAGCGCCAGCAGGTCGGCCACGGCGGACAGGGCCGTGACGGTCGTCGCGGTCACGGGCAGGTTGGGGCTGATGCCCTTGGCCAGACGCATCAGCGTCGTGTGGACGGCGTCGCTGTCGTACACGGCTTCACCGACCAGCGAGTCCGGATCCTCCCGCGGCGACTGCGCGCCGGTGAGCGCGAAAGGCGCCCGTGCCGCAAGAGCTACCTGGGTAGCCCAGGCCAGTTCACGTTCCTGACGGGTGCTCTTGGACTTCAGCCAGCCGAGCATGGCGTTTCTCCTCATCGACGACACGTACGCCGTATCGCATGTCTACCATGCGTGTCCCCGGGGCCCGATCCCCTACGCGGGAACGGTGCCGGCGGCCTCTCCGCCAGCCTGGCCCCGCTCCGTTGGTCGATTCAGCGCAGGAGTGTTGCGGGAGGTGGCTGGGGCGGCCGGGGCGGGAGAGCTGCGGCGGTTTGCCTGATCCATGCTGGAGTGGGGGAGTTGGTTTGGCGGGTGCCGGTTCCGTGGGCGAGTTCTTCGGTGAGGTCGGCGAGGAGGCCGGCGGGGGTGTAGACGGAGGCGCGGATGGCCCAGGTGGGCTGGTTGATGCTGGGGCCGGACCAGATGGTCCAGGTGTCGGGGTGCTGGTGCGGTGCGTTGGCGGCGTAGGCGTCGAACTGCACGCCCGCGTCGCTGTGCTGGGTCTGCCAGGACATTCGGTATCCGTCCACGGTGGGTGTCCAGGCTGCGTCGGTGAGGGGGCGGGTGGCCTGGGCGACGGTCGTGTCGATCACGGGGGTTCCGAGTGCTGTCTCCCATACGTCTCCGTGGCTGAGGGACGTGAGCAGGGTTTGCAGGATGGGTTCGGGGGTGGCGGGTGTGATGGTCATGTGCCACATGCGCTCGCTGACTGGGCTCTCGTAGGCGGCGATGGTCCACTGCGCGTCGCGGGGGCCGGCACCATGCTCGAAGAGGATGCGCAGGGTCAGCGATTCGTGGGTGGCGACGCTGGTGCCGTCCTCCCACGTGTTGTAGCGCTGCCAGTCACCGTTGTCGGTGAGGAAGCCGTCGAGGGCGGCTTCGTGGTTGCCGGGATCGGCGGCGTAAGCCGGCACGGTCTCCGGCTCTGGGGCAGGTGGTTTGGGCTCGGCAGGCGGTGTGTCGAGTGAGGTGCGGGCTTGGGCGGCTTCGCGTTCGGTGTTGGTCAGCGGTGCGGGGCCGGGCCGCATGGTGTCGCCGTGGAGGCGTTCGAAGGCGGTGAGAGCGTGTGCGGGTGAGTCGAAGGTGTCGGCGATCTGCCGCAGGTGGTTCTCCCCGTGGAGGTAGACGCTCTTGCCGCTGTCGAGGTAGGTGCCGACCGCGACGATGGTGTGGGTGTCCTGGGCGTGGGCGTGGATGAGGAGCCTTCCGCGCCGGATGTCGTCATACAGCTTCTGGGCTTCGTTGGAAACCTCACGGATCTCCTCGCGGGTGCACCAGGTCATCGGGTAGTTGCCCCAGGTCCATTCCTCGTCGATCGCCTCGCGGAGCCGGGCGGTGATCTCCGCGGTGATCCCTTCGGCGGTCAGGGCCTGGGCGGCGTTCTCTGCCCAGTACGGTTCCTCGCGGTCAATGCGGGCCATGACCAGGGTGTGGTCGTCGAGGGCTTCGAAGCCTTGGGCGGTCAGCAGACCGCGGGCCAGGTCGCGCCGGGTGCCGGTGAGGGTGGCGGTCACGGCGCTGGGATGGCTGGGGTTGGTGTCGAAGCGGACGTGTGCGTCGATGGAGGGTGTCGTCACGAAGGGGGTGCTCACTTCTGCCGGCGGTCGGCCATTTCGGTCCGGCCACCGGCGGGTTCGGGGTCAGCGGGAGATACGCGCGGGCGTCGGGGCGGTGGTCTTCGGCGGGCCGGCACGGGGCGCAGCAGCGGCCTTGGCCCGTGCGGGCGTGGCTGCCGGGGCCGGTACGGGTGAGGTGGCGTGGTGCCAGCGGGTTCGTACGGCGGTGAGGTCGGCGAGGGCGCGGCGGCTGCCGACGACAAGCTGATACGGCGTGTTGGCCGGCTCGCCGGTGAACGCGTGGATGAGCAGGCCGGTGTGGTGGGCGGTGGCGAGGACGGAGCGGTTCAGGATGCGCTCACCCCAGTGCTCGGGGGAACCAGCCGCTTGGGAGAGGAAGCCGAGCAGTTCTCGGGGCTCGGGCCCGGCGTCCAGCAGGCCACACTGCCCGGCCTCCCACAGCACCGTGACGGGGTCGACCGGAGCACGGCGCCGGACCAGGCCGGTCACGCACTGCCACAGCCCGGCGTGCAGCGGAAGGGTGAAGTCGGTGCTGCTCAGCCACCGCATCTGTTCGACGTCGCCTGGGTGCGCGGTCGCGGTGGCGAGCAGCAGCCGCTCCTCGTCCGCGGCTTCGGCGTCGTCGAGGGTAGCGGCTGGTGGTAGGGCGGGGGCCCGGGGCAGGGACCCGGAGTGTGGCGGGAATGCGGCGGCGATCTCGTCCACGACTGAGGCCAGGGCGTCGGCTTCGCCGAGGGCGGTGGGTACAGGGTTGGGGAGTGAGGTGTCCCGGGCGGTGTGCGCGAGGTGTGCGGCGGCGGCGCGCAGGCGGCGGCGGGCGTGTTCGGCCTCGACGATCCGTGCGTACGCGGGCGCGTGCTGCGGGCGGGGGCAGACCTGGACGAGGTGGTGGAGGTAGGAGGCGGTCAGTCCGCGGGCCTGCGCGTGGGCGGCGGCGAGCACCTCGTTCAGCCAGGTCGTGTTCTTGGCATGTTCGGCCGGGTCGGGGGCCGGCCGGCAGCGGATCGCGGCGAAGAGGGCCGAGTGCACGGCGGTGGAGAACGCCTCCGGGGCGATCCCGGTCACGCCGGCCATGAGCTGGGGGTCGAGGAGGAGCGCGCCGAGCAGGGCCTGTTCGGCGTAGTACACAGGTGGGTGTGGCGGTCTCGTGTAGAGGTCGTCCTCGTCGGGGTCGGGGGTGCGGGGCATCAGGCTGCCAGGGTGAAGTCGTCGGGGTTGAGGGGGACTTGGAGGTGCGGGGCGAGGAGGCGGGCGGCGAGCAGTGGGGGGACGGCGTTGCCGATCTGGGAGAACTGCTGGCCCTTGTTCCCGGCCCAGGGGTAGTCGGGGGGAAAACTCTGGAGGATGCCGGCCTCGCGGGCGGTGATCCGGATCGGATCCGGCACCACTGAGGACGACGCACCCTGCGGCTCTGCGGTGACGGGTTCGGCGACCCAGGTGCATTCGTTCGCTCGGTGCCCGAAGAACAGCGTCCCGGCCGGCTCATCCGCACGGCGCACGGTGGCGTTGGCCTGGTTGTTGCTCCGCAGGGACCACGCCCAGCGGTGTGCATCGCCGGTGCACGCGGACGCTGCTCGGCTGGCACCCCGGTTCTGCGGGGTGCTATGCCCGGCTGTCTGACCAGGTCCTTCGCTGCGAGGCCGCAGGGCGAGTCGGTCTGGCCTGGGTGTCCAGGTGCCGCGGTCGCGGGCGTCGGACAGCGTCTTCCTTGAGCCGGACGGGAACGGCTCGGGGCCGCCGCCGGGTCCGCCGCCGGCACAGACGGTGGGCACGGGCCGGTCGGTGGCGCCCCAGCCCAGAGCCTGGGCCATGCTGACCCAGCGGGCGCGGCCCGGCCCGAACAGCGACTCCGGCTCGGCGACCTGCGTGTGCGTCGGCGCGGGCGGCTGGGCGGTGCGGACCCGGGAGGCGAGCAGGATCGCCCGCCGCCTCATCTGCGGTACGCCATAATCGGCGGCATTCAGGATGCCGCACCATACCGAGAATCCCCAGGCGCGCAGTACAGCGGCGTACTGTCGCCACAGTGGCAGGACGTCCGGTACTTCCTCCATGGCGATCCACTCGGGTTCGCCGACCGTGTTCAGGGCGTGGAGGTAGCGCATGGGTTCGGCGGCCAGCAGACTGCGCTCGTCCCGGCAGGCGGCCAGCAGCTTGGCGCGGGTGTCCCGCCCGGCTGCGAGGTCCGCCACCGCCTGGTGCACCAGCGGCTGGTCCACCAGGCCGAGCCGTTTGCCAGCCATCGACCACGCCTGACACGGAGGGGACGCGATCAACCCCTGGGTTTTCCCGACCCACGGCCACGTCGGATAACGCGCCACATCGGTCCGGATGGTCAACTGCCCAGCGGCAGCACGCGTCTTGCACGCCCACTCATCCCACTCCAGGCCAATATCCCGTGCCCCGAGCACGCTGAGCGAGTGGCTCCAACCACCCGGCCCCGCGAAGAGATCGAGTATCAACAAGCCAGCCCGAAGTCGTCCTGCCAGACGGTCGGTTCGCTGCCCTGGCAGGCCCAGGGGGAACAGCCGTCCAACACACCCTGCTCCATCTCCTGCGCATCAGGAGTGTCGGTCAACTCGCTCTGGCGGGCAGCCCATTCGGCGGCGGTGACATGGTCGATCGGGGCTTCGCTCAGCGGTACCCTGGATCGGTGCAGGAATGCCTGCCCGAGGAGCCGCTTGCCGCTCGCGTTCGCGCGGGCGTTGCCCTGCCGGATGGCGGCGTCGAATTCCACGACGTCCTGCCACTCGGCAGGACTCGTGTCACGGATATTCCGCCACTGCGCATTTCCGTGGAACGGGCAAGTTATTTGGAATCCGACGTCGTGTCGGGCCTGTGATCCCCCGCTCGGGTGCATCATCGGCGGCTCGGTAGGGTCTGGGCCATGACGATGGTGATGCACTGGGGCCTGACCCGTGGTTGAGCTGCGGGACTTCACGCTCGCTGATGGCCGACTGCTCGCAGCGTGGATCGACGGGCCGGTTGAGCTGATGACGTGGGCCGGGCCTACCTTCGACTGGCCGTTGAACGACAGACAGCTCGCTGAATATGCGGCGGAGTCGGCGACGCCGCGGCGCCACACCTGGATGGCGTGGGATCCGGGCAGTGGCGAGGCAGTGGGCCATGCCTCAGTGCGGGTCGACGCAGCGCTGGCTAGTGGCCGCCTCGGACGCGTCCTCGTGGCGCCGCAAGCCCGGGGCCGGGGGTACGGCGCGGCGATGCTGGAGAGGGTGCTGGCCAGCGCATTCGGAGAGCTCGACTTGGAGCGAATCGACCTGGGCGTGTTCACCCACAACACCAACGCGGTCCGGCTGTATGAGCGGCTGGGTTTCGTGTGCGATCGCGTACTTCCCGACGTAGAGCAGGTCGCGGGCAAGTCCTGGTCGGCGATGCAGATGAGCTTGCAGAGATCCGCTTGGAGTGCCGGCGCCGCCCCCGGGTAGCAGGTGGGTTGGCTCGGAGGCAGCTCGGATCCGGCGTCTTCGCGAGTGCGTGGGGCAAGGGGAGCAGATATCAAGAGGCGCCTCCGGTCTGGCGAGATCGGGTGGGGTTGAGGGTGCCGAGCAGGTTGGTCAGCGGGATGAAGGTGTCCGTCGTGCCGAGCTCGGCGGGGGTCGGCCCGGCAGGGGGCGGGGTGTCTGCGAGGCGGTTCGACGGCGTGAGGGGAGAGGAATCGGGGCCGCCTTGCCCGTCCGGTAGCGGAGCGCGCTGTTTGTGTGGGCGCCGTAGCGCAGTGCCGGTCGCGGGTTGGGGGACGGACGAGGAAATGAGAGGGCTCCGGGAAGGGGACGGCGGATTCCGGGTTCGGCGGGCAGAGGCCGGCGTCCTGGGGCGGACGGTGAGCAGAGCGCCGGAAACAGGCGGGTGGCGGTGCGCCGGAGCGGTTACCGGGTGGCCGATCGACCGGTCGAGGCGGATGGCCCTGCTGCCGGCTGGCTGGCCGCGGTCGGCACCGGACGGGCCGCTGGCGGAAACCTGAGGGTGGAGGGCGGTTCGATGAGTGCGCCGAGGGTGGCGATGCCGCGGGCGGTCAGGCGTACGCGGTCGCGCGGCAGGCCACCGCGGAAGGAGGGCGGTGCGGACGCGGGCTCGCGTGCGATGAGGCCCTTGGCATCCAGACGGCGCAGCTCTTCGACTCCCACGAACTTGTAGCGGAAGTAGACGTGCTGCCGGCCGAGGTCTCTGGCGACGCAGATGTGGCCGCAGGCGACTTCGAGCAGGACACCGCGCTGCTCAAGGTCAAGGTCGTCAACGGGAGCGGCGGCGGTAGTGGCAGGGGATCGCCGGCGCACCTCGCCGGCGACACGCGCGGCGCACTCGACGGCCTCCCGGGGTGCCAGGGCGGTGAGTTCACGGGCCAGCCGCGCGTACTGGCCCATCCCACGCCGGGGGTCGGGGCGCTCGTGTGCTGTGTCGGCCGGGGGCAGCGTCTGCTGGGCCGCGGTGAGGTAGCGGGTGGCGCCGCCGCTGAGGTAGGCGAGCTGCTTGAGCCGTACGACGGCGTCGGTCACCGTGTCGCTGGCGCGCAGGCGCTGGTCCTGGATCGCTTTGATGGCGGCGAGGGTCTCGCGCTCCAGCCGGCGGGCTGAAGCCGCGTAGTCGCTCGGGTCGGGATCTGCGGCTCGGCCGAAGAGCAGGAGATCGACCTTGTCGTTGTGCTGGGTGTAGAGGTCGGCGAGGGCCAGGAGCCGCCCCACGGGGGTCGGCGGCGCGGGCACGTCCACATCGAAGAGCAGGGCGTCGTCGGGCGGTGTTGTCATCAGCGGAGGGTCTTCAAAGGGAGTGAGCGAGGGCGAGCCAGCGGATGCGCTTGGCCCGCTGGCCGGGCGCCGGTGCAGGTGTGGTCCGTCCACTGGCGGCGCGGGGCGCGGTCAGGGTGGACTGGGCGGCCGACAGCGCGCGGGCGGCATCGTCAAGGTGCATGCGGAGGCGGCTGTGGGCGTCGAGCGCGTGGAATTGCCGCTGGATCGTGGCCTGTGTGCCGGGTTTGTTCAGGGTGACGACGGGGGCCAGGGCCTGGGTGTAGTGGGCGGTGGCGCGGCCTAGGTGGGCGGCTGTCTGGCTCAGGGTGTCGGCCAGGTTCTGGAAGGTGCCCTCGAAGTGGTGGAGCGAGAGGCACATCTCGGCTTCGCCGGCCGCGCGGGCGGTGAGGTGACACAGCAGGTCGATGTGCCGCATCACGGTGAACAGGCCAGTGGGGTCAGCGGTGATCGGATGGTCGTGCAGGTCGGCGCGGACAGCGTCGAGTGCCTCCTCCAGCGTCATGTCGTCGAAGTCGGGCGGCTCGTAGGTGCGCAATAGCGGGCTCCGGAGGGGAATCGGTCGGCAGACGGGGGTGATCAGCGGGACGCGGTGGGCCGGGCCACCGGGGCGGTGGCCGCTGGCGGGGCGGCGCTGACCACGGCCGAAGGCGCTGGCCAGGTCAGCGAGGCCGTTCACCGGCGTCGGGTACCCGTTGTCGCGGCAGTGGGCGCCTTGGCCGGTGCCGTCGTCGGCGCGCGGCCGGGTTGCTGGGTGGCCAGGGCCAGTCGTCCGGCGGTGGTGATCGTGACGTCCCGAACGAGCAGGGAGGTCCCCTGCACACGGATCAGCCTGTTCTCGGCGAGTACGTGGAAGGGCTTGGCATGGATGGTGCTGCCGTCACCGGCCTGCACGCTCTCCCGGCCGCCGCGCAGTGACCGGGAGAGGCTGGCGCCGCCCTGGGCGATCTTTTCCAGGGCCGTGTGCTGGGCGGGGGTCAGCTGCGGGAGCGGCGGTCGGTGCTCGGGGTGCTCCGTGAGGTCACGGATGATGCCGGAGGCGGTGTAGAGGCAGGACGTCGCGCACAGGTCGAGATCGTGGGCGGCGTCGGCCAGGGCTTCGGCCAGCCGGGGCGCGGCCTCGGCATGCCGGGCCTTGCGCACCGCAGCGTCGTCGAGCGGCGGACCGCCGGCGAAGTCGGCGCCTTCCAGTGGGTTGTCGGCCACCGCGTTCGCCAGGTCGGCGGCGGCGAGCGAGGCCGTGGCGACGGCGGAGCTGAGTGTTTCCAGGCAGGAGCGGCTGCCGGGTACGGCGGTGTACTGGCTGCCGTCGAGAGCAGCCAGCCGCTGAAGGGTGCGGCCAATCAGTTCGTGGATCTGCACGATCTTCGGGGCGAGTTGTGCAAGCAGTTCGCTGCCTGGCTCGGACTTCAGCTCGGTGACGCTGGTGTGCAGGGCGCCGAAGTCGGCGCCGAGTGTGCGGAGATGGTCGACCTGCGCGAGGAGGTCGACCTGACGGATGGCGATGGTGGGACTCCTTGCAGGCGCAGACCGGGTGAGGGGCCCACAGGGGGGAGGAAGGGAACAGAGGGATGAGGCAAGCGGGGTGCGCGAGAGCGCCGGGAGCCGACCTGTCCGAAGCCGTGCGTGGGCGCACGAGCGAGCGGTCAGCGCCGCGCGGGTGCGGGCGGCCTCGTCGCCGGCCCGGCGGGAGCGTCGCGGCCGATGCGGGTGCCGTACGCGCGGTGGCGATCTCTGGATGCTCTGTGCGCGCGGAGGCGATGAGCTGCTGGTCCTCGTTTCGTGCTGCGGCCGAGGCCAGTCGGCGGGACAGCGCTTGTGCCAGACCCCGGTACGTGGTGGCCGCCTGTCTCATTTCGTCTGCCGCACGGCGGAGTTGGTCACGGCTGGCGGCGGGGGTCGGGTCGGCGTCCTCGTACAGCAGGATCTCGGTGCGGTGGTGGATGGCCAGGTTGCACAGGGTGGCGGCAAGCGAGATCCGGTAGCAGGCACCGGCGAGATGAGCGAGGTTCTCCCGGCCACCCCTCATGAACGCGTACTGGCTGGCGGACAGTTCGTGGAACTGCTGGGTGCACTGCACGGCCAGCTGCTGCACCCGCAGGCTGATGGGCGCGATCTCCCTGACCGGCTTGGCGATGCCGCCTTCCCGGACCTGCTCCACATCCGCGCGCAGGCCCTCCAGCGCGGGTGCCACCTGGCTGAGGAGACGGGTGTGCTCCGTCAGGTCGATGGTTTGCACGCCACCTCCGAACGGGGGCAGGGTGCTTCCCACAGGAAGCGTGCGATGCGGTCGGTGCCGTGGTCGGCGCGGGGCCGGGAGGGGGTGTGCCATCCGGCGCGGGGCGGGCGGCTGGCGATGATGTGCCATCCCGCACCGCGCAGTGACGCACCGCTCTCACCCTCCTGCGTATAGGTGACCAGACGCCGGTATCCGAGAGCCTTCGCGGCCCGCCACGCTGCCCCGTACAACAGGGAGTTGGCGTTGCGGGCGCCGTCGCCGGCGGTACGGGTGACTTCGAGGGTGGTGCCGTCGTCGAGGTGGCGGGCGACCGGCCGGCCCACGATGGCCACGGCACGCAGGGTGCCGTCCTCGTCGGCGGCTCCGACGGCGAAGATCTGTCCGGCGGGCGGTGGGTGGTGGCGGTGCCAGGTGCGGACGAACTCCTTCGCCTCGCGGGAGCGGACCGGCACCAGGTGCAGCCTGTCCCCGCTCATGCGGCCTTCCGGAAGTCGGACTGCAGCGGGGTGTGCTTGGCGACGGCGCGCGCGGTGATGCCCTTGGACGCCCGGTCGGAGGCGGCGGCCAGTTCCCCGGCGCCGGGCTCCGCGTACCAGGGGCGCAGGTCGAGCATGGCGGCGCGCATGCCGGTCGCGAAGCACAGGGCGGTGCCCTTGGGCAGGGCGCGGATCTCGTCGGCGGGCAGGATCCTCTGCTGCCGCATGCTGACAGAGGTGGACCTTCCGGACTCGGAGGTGGAGGTGGACGTCGTCTCGACGTCGTGGTCGCCGATCAGCCGGGAGAGCTTGTCGGCGAAGTCGGGGTCGTCGATGCCGGAGCCGATGACCTTGACGGTGGAGGCTGACCACATGGCGTCCATGCCCGCGTCGCCCCAGACCTTTTGCCCCTGGCGGTAGGACTGCAGGATCGTGATCGGGATGATCCCGCGCGAGCCGAGGTGGGAGTACAGGTCCGGAAGGTCGCTGATCTTGCAGACGTTGGCGGCCTCGTCCAGGATCGCGAGCATCGGCGGGTCGAGTCGCCCTCCGGCGCGTTCGGCCTGGGCGGTCGCGGCCCGCATGACCGAGTCGGCGCACGCGGCGATCAGCGCGGAGGCTCCGCCTCCGCCGTCCTTCGACAGCAGGTACAGCGTGTCGGTGCTGGTGACGAACTGCGACGGGCGGAACTCCTCGATCCCCTCCTGTGGGGTCACCCAGGCGGCGATCTCACTGTTGAGCAGCGCGGCGGCGTACTGACGGGCTGTCTCGTAGATGCCGTCGCGGGTCTCCGGCGGGCCTTCCACGGTACCCTTGAGCTGCGCGGCGACGGCGGTGAAGCCGCGGTCGCGGAGTATGTCGAGCGGGGTCCGGTCGGCAGGGAAGGCCAGCCACTGCATCACGTCGGTGATCGGCCTCTCGGCGAGCGCAGCGGCCAGGAACAACTGGCTCAGGATGTTGGATCCGGCCTTGGACCAGAAGTCCCCCTGCTGGGAGGCGTCGACGCTGGCCGCGAGGAAGTGGCCGGCGAGGCGGCCGGCACCGTCGAGGGTCTTGGCGTCGGCCAGGGGGTTCCACCACATCGCCCGCTCCGCGTGGGCGATCTGCTGCGGGTCCATCGACCAGGTCCGGCCGACCGCCGCCCGCGCGTCGAGCGTCGCCGTGTACGCATCGCCCGCGGCCTTGTTGGACGTGAGCAGGATAGGGCCGGGCGCGTTGAGTATGGAGGGGATCGCCAGCGAGGTGGTCTTGCCGGAGCGCGGCGCCATGATCGCGACGGCCACATCCTCGTACCCCATGCGCACTTCGTGCTTCGTGCCCTGGAGGTTCCCGAGCAGGATGCCGGTGTCGGCCGCGTCGATGTGCTTGGCGTCTTTCAGACTCGGGCGCAGGGAGCGGGCCTTGGCGGTGATGGCCTTGGACATCAGCGGCTCGATGTCCTGCTGCTTGGCCATGCCAGCGACGCGCTTCTTGCGCCCGCTGCTGCCGTTCTGGTGCCGCTTGTAGAGCACGGCGGCGGCGATGCCGATCGCGACCAGCACGGCGCCGGGAAGGATGCGCGCGCCGAGCAGGAGGGACGTTTCGCCCAGGTCCGGCCACAGCTTGTCGGGATGCAGCAGGGCCTGAACGGGCTGGTAGGGGGCAGTGCCGGTGTCGGTGGCCCAGGCGGTGAGATTGCCGCAGAGCCAGGCGAGGTTGGACAGGGGGACGGCGACGGCGATGGCACCGAGAAGGATCTTGAAGGCTATGTCGTAGCCGTCGGTGGACTGGGAGGAAGGGTTCGGCAAGAGGGCGGTTCCTGGGGCGGGTGAGGGCGGTGCGCACGCTCAGGGGCCGGTGAGGGTGACGGCGGCTGCGCGGGTCAGGGCGTGCGTCCGGTACGCGGAACGGACGGAAGCTGCGGGGGCGGCGTACTCGGCTGCCGATGGCGGCCGGTTAGGTGCTTGACGCGGTTCTCCAGCGCGAAGGCGACGGCCTCCACGGGCACGTGCTGCCTGACTGCGCGCCGGTGGCGCACGCCAAGACCGGGCAGGCGGTTCGGATCACGGATGACGGGGGTGTCGTCGGTGAGCGCACGGGTCAGGGCGGCGACCAGATGGGGCGGGGTGGTGCCGTCCAGGCATGCTCCCCACAGCTCCTCGTCGGGGGTGTGGCCGTCGGCGACCGTGATGAACCAGTGGTCGAGGCCGTGCTCGGTGACGTACTCGACACGGACCACGCCATTGGGCGACACGAGGCCGCTCTGGTGGGGTTCGTCGCGCCAACCGGCCTGCCGCAGAGGAGCGGTGGGCGGTGTGGCGGCGTGCAGGGCGCTGGGATCGGTGAGGGCGTCGGTGAAGGCGGCGATGATCTCGACCGGCGTGTGGGCGTCGAAGGTGGCCTTCCACGCTGGCTGGTCGTCAGTGCGGGCGTGGCGGATGGTCCACCACGGCTCGTCCGGGTCGGGGTCGATCCGCAGCGTGGCCTGCTGGTTGGGGCTGGAGAGCAGGACGCGAGGCATCAGCGGATCATGGCCGTAGCTCCATCCGCCGGCTCGGTGGAGGGGGACGGTAACCCAGCCTGGGTCACCGCGGCCGGCGAGATAGACCGGGGAGACGAGCGTCAGCTCGACGGTGTCACTCACGCCCGTCACCGCCGGACCGCGGACGACGATGTGGCGGCGGTTTTGGGCACGGGCGTCGTCGTCACCAGTGTCGGCGCGGATGCCTCCGACTGCTTCTGTGCCAGCGCGTTGACGGCGAAGAGAGCCTGGCCGTGGATCGCCCACTGGTTGAGGTAGGACCAGGCTTCTGCGTAGCTCTCGGCGAGCGGCTCCTCATACGCCATCGTGCCGGGCTTGGCCGCCTCGGGCAGTGCGCGGCGTACGGCGAGCCAGTCGTCGTGGACGGCGTACAGCCGCTGCGTGGCCTCGTGCAGTTCTCGCACCTGCCAGGCGTAGCGCCGGGTCAGGCTGGAGACTGGCAGCTGGGCGAGCTGCTGCTCGGCGACGTGCACCAGCTCGTCGGCGTGGTAGTAGACCCGGCCGAAGGCTCTCAGGGTGTCGGAGTCGCGCTGCTGCTGGCGTCGGCCGTACGCGTCCTCGTCGTAGGGCTGGAACGTCTTGGGGTCGGAGTGCTTATCGGAGTAGGCGTCCCGGGCGGCGAGGATCAGCCTGCTGCGGCGCAGGTAGATGGCGAGTTGGCTCAGATAGAGCCGGTGCGCCGGGCTCGCGGGTTCAAGTGAAGTGGTCAAGAGGGGCCTTTGGGCGTCCGGTTCAGTGCTGATGGAGGTGCGCGGCTGGGCGTGGTTCAGCGGCTCCGTGCCGTCGCAGCAGCCGTCTCGGTGGCAGGCGCCGACGCGGGGCGGGTGCTCGGCGCGGCGCTGCGGCGCGCCTTGCGGACGGCGGCTTTGACGGCTTTGAGGCGCGCGTCGTGAGCGGCGGCCAGCTGCTCGCCGACGGCGCCGCGTTCCACCTGGGTGACCAGGTGGGAGTGCGGGACGTCGTAGTGGCCGCGCGGCACGGGCGCGGGATCGGTGAGGGCGGCGGCGAAGCCGGCGAGCAGGTGACGGGGGGTTCGGTCGTCGAAGTACGCGTGCCACAGCCGCTGGTGGCCGCCGAGACCGGTGGGGAGCGCGACCTCGGCGGTCCAGCTGAAGTAGTCGCAGGTCAGCGTCGCCCGCCGCTCCATGGTGGTGATGCCGTCCGGGTGGCGCGCACTTTCGTTGCCCCGCTCGTCGCGCTCGTGGATCCAGCCTGCGGCTTGCAGCGTCGGCCACACGTCCTGCTCCGCGACCGGTGCCGGCTGCAGGAGGGCGTCGGTGAATCCGGCGATGATCTCGGCGGGCGTGTTGCCGCCGAACGATGCGTGCCAGTGCTTCGACGAGATCCGCCACCAGGAGGTGTACGTGTCCGGGGCGGGCTCGAGTATGAGCGTGTGACGGAAGTCGGGGCTAGACAGAACGACGTGGGGGAAGTCCGGGTCGCCGTAGTTCTTCCACCCGCCGGCCCGCAGCGCCTGGGTGACATGGCGCGGGTCACCGGGCCCGGCGAGGTGACGGGGGGCGGTGTCGAACCAGATCCGGGACCAGGGGTCGTCCGCCTTGCTGGCGATGTAGGGGCGGGTCACGACGTGGTCGGCGAACCTGCGGGCTCGAATGAGTGGCCGTTCAGGCGCTGCATGTCCCAGTGCAGGACATGCCAGTCCGTGGCCTCCTGAGCGGCTTCCCTGAGCCCGGTGATGATCAGGCGGATCTCGTCGGTCTCGGAGCTTGCGGCCTGCTGGGCGACGATACGGGCGGCGCTTCGCAGGACGTCGCCGAGCAGGATGGGGACGCCGGTGTCCTCATCGAGGAGGCTGGCGAGCAGCGGCAGCACGTCGGATACGGGCGGGTCGGTGCGCAGGTAGTCCTTGACCTGGGCCAGGGTGGCGGTTGCCTGCGCGACCTGGTCGTCGTTGGGAACAGAGGGGTGGGGCATCAACGTCCTTGTGTGAAGCGGGAATGAGGGGGAGGTCGCCCTGGGCGGGCGGTCAGCGGCGTTTGCGGTGGCGTGGCGGCCCCTGGGGAGGGGGCGGTGTCGCCGGGGCCTGTTCGAGGGGGCCGTGGCGCTGAGCGTTTTTGAGTCGCTGGAGATGTCGCAGGCGGTGCTGTTCCGGTGTGACGAGGCTCCGGTGGGCGTCGAGGAAGCCGAAGGTGAGGCCCGGCGTCTGGCCCTCGTCGCGGAGCAGCGGCTCGGGATCGGTGAGCGCGGCGACGAATCCGGTCAGTGCGGCGGGCGGGGCGGCTTCGTCGATGGAGGCGTTCCAGATCCACCGATGCCGCCCGTCGGGGAGGGGTATGGAGACCTGGACGGTCCAGCGCCAGATGGGTGTTTCGACGAGTGAGGAGACGCGGGAGAGGTAGGCGGTCTCATCCGGGGATAGTGCGGCCCGCTCGCGGCTGGCCAGCTGCATGGCCCACCCCCGGCTGGCCGCGAGGCGCCACAGATCTGTCTCTTCTGGCCGTGGGGCTGTGCTGTTCAGGGCGTCGGTGAAGCCCGCGATGATCTCCACCGGGGTGTGGCCGCCGAACTGGGCGGACCATGCGCGGTCCTCGGCCGGGTGGATGCGCCACCAGGCGTCGTGCTCATCGAGCTGGGGTTCCAACGTGAGGTGCAGCTGCTGGTCGGGGCTCTCCAGCAGGACGTGCGGATATCCGGGCACCGAATGGTTGCTCCACCCGGAGGCGAGCAGGTACTCGGTTACGTGCCGGGGGTCGCCGCCGCCTGCCAGGTGCCGTGGTGTGACCTCGTCCAGCCATCGGACGTGGTCGAACTGGTGAAGGGTGGGGCCGTTGACGCGGGAGTAGAAGCGTTCGTGGCTCACCGCATCCGTCCCGACTTGGCGTACGGGCGGGCGCCTGGTCCGGGCGTGCGGGTCTTGTTGAAGGCGAAGGCGTTGCCCGCCCAGGTAGCGGCACGGGCCGCGGTGATCCGGGCCTGCTGCCACGCACTGAGCTGGGACGGCAGGACGGACACGGAGGTGGTGCGGA
The DNA here is from genome assembly GCF_044388685.1 of Streptomyces sp. NPDC020192. Lineage (NCBI taxonomy): Bacteria > Bacillati > Actinomycetota > Actinomycetes > Kitasatosporales > Streptomycetaceae > Streptomyces > Streptomyces sp. NPDC020192. The sequence goes on from NZ_JBIRXG010000016.1 coordinate 52,283, forward strand.
TCCGTTGGGAGGGCGGGACGTGGCCGAGGGGGCGCATCACCGGCTGCGGGTCTGCGAGCGCCGTGCTGAACGCCTGCACCAAGTGCATCGGCGTGGTCGGCGTGAACGTCGCCTCCCACACCCGGCCGTGTTCGTTGCGGGCGCCGGCCCACCAGTGGGCTTGGCCGGGGCCGGACTGGTGGAAGCGGACGAAGGCGTCTCCGTCCGGGCTGTGGGCGGTGAAGTGCTGTCCTCGCTCGGTCTCCCAGCCCTGCTGCTGCAGGGGCTCCCACACGTTGGGGGCGTGCGCCTTGCGTTCCTTGAACAGGGCGTCGGTGACACCGGCGACGATTTCGACGGGCGTCTGCCGGCCGAAGGTGGCGTGCCACGCCTCCTGGTGTGCGGTCTGCTTCCCGCTGATCGTCCAGCCGCCGGGCTGGGTGAACGAGTCGTATCCGATGCGCACGGATTTGTCCGGGCTGTCGAAGACGACCGGGCCGCCGCTCTTGGACTTGTCCTTCCATCCGGAGGCGCGCAGGTACTCGGTGATGTGACGCAGGTCACCGCCGCCTGCGAGATGGCGGGGCTCGACGAGGTAGTGCTGCTGGGCCTGCTGACCGCCGGCGGCGCCCCAGCCGGACCACTGCTTGTTCTGTCTCACCGGTGCCGCCTGACGACCATCGCCGAGGCCGCGGGCCGCGCGGCCGGACTGGTGGACGGGGCGGAGGGCATGGTGAGCTGCTTGATCGCACCGGTGTGCCCGTGGAGGTCGACGCCCACGCTGCCCAGTTCGTTGGCGGCGCGGCCGAGGGCCAGCCACACCTCGGGCGGCAGGATGCCGTGCTCGGAGTGGGTCTTCGCGAAACGCGATCCCGTTTCGACGAGCCCGGTGACCTCGCCGAGGATGCCGGTGTCGTAGTCCAGCACGCTGCCGAGGATCTGGGCCGCCTCGTGCGGCGGCGCCAGGGCGAGGAGGCGGCGGAGCTGGCCGAGCTGGCGGGCGATGCTGTCGGCCAGTTGTACAGAGGTGGGGGTCGGGTCGGTCATGGGCCTCCTGAACAGGCCGGGTTGGTTGCTAGTCGTGGTGGTGGATGCGGTAGCTGTCGACGAGGAGGAACATGTCCCGGCTTCGGGCTTCGTCGAGGGCGGCCTCGGGGCGCCCGCCGGCCAGTGGGTTGGTCCGGGTGCGGCTGCCGGTGGTGATGGCGCGCAGGTAGCGGCGGAACAGGGCGGTGGCCAGACGGGGCTTGCGGTCTGCGGTGATGGGCGGCGGTCTGCGGTCGGTGTCGCGGGTGACGGGGACTCCAGGTGAGGGCGGGGCTGGCCCCGTTCGGGGGCCGGCGCGGTGGGTGGTCAGTGCGTACGGCGCGGGCGGGGCAGCCGCCACGGGCGCGGGTGTCGGCGCTCGAGTTTGTGACGCGGCGAGGGCGGCGCGGTAGGCGGTGCCGCCGAAGAGGCCCGCGTCGATGGAGACCTGATAGCCGTGACCGCTCAGCAGCGGCATCGCCCGATCGGCCATGTCCTTCATGGCGATCTCGTCCATCTGGGCGGGGACTTGATGCCAGATCTCGCCCCTGCCGCCGTGGCGCTCCAGGCCGAGGTCGTCGAGCAGGACGAGCAGTTGCTCCGGGGCGCTGGTGCGGGTGTCGATGTAGATGGTGCCGTCGCGGTGGTAGAGCTCGACGTCAACGTCGTACTCGTCCGCCAGGCTCACGAGCGGGCTTCCTTTCGATCGGGGCTCACCGCCCACGCGATTTCGTCGTACTGCCGCGGTCGCGGACAGCGGAGGCGGTCTGGGTGCTCGGCGCGGCTGCGGTGCTGGGCTGGCGGCGCACCGCCTGCGCGGCCTGCTGATAGGCGGCGGCGTCCCAGACGGCGTTGGTGATGTTGACCAGGTATCCGGCAACGAGTAGCGAGGGAACGGCGCTGGTGGCGAGCTGCTTCTTCTCGTTCTCGGTGAGGTGGGCGGGGACCTCGTGCCAGACATAGACGGGGCCGGCCGTCGTCAGGGTCTTGCGTTCGAAGCCGAGGCTGTCGAGCAGGGCCAGGAGCTGTTCGGGTGCACCGGTGGGAGTGTCAGCGTGGACCGTGTCGGTCAGCGGTCTGATGAAGATCTCGACGTCGGTGCCTTCGTCGTCGGCGCGGTTTCCCACGTACGGGGCGCTCCTGTTCAGGGTGTTGGGTCAGCGCCGTCCAACGGCGGGTGCGGGCAGCGGCGAGGGAGCTGTGGACACGGGACTGGGGTGGATCTGTGGCGCGGGGCCTGAGCGGTCGGCGTGGTTGCGGACCTGCTCGGTCTGCCAGGTGAGGACGGACAGGTTGTTGACGATGTCCCCCAGCCGGATCGCCATCTGAGGATCGCGGCCGGTGTCGTGAAGGCGCCGACTCCACGACGCCCAGGTCGCTATCAGCGACTGCGCGAGCCGGGGCAGCAGGCCGTCGTTGGGAGCCGCGATCTCGGTCAGCACCGCCGCCACCTGCCGGTCGTCGGCGGCGTCACCGCCGAGTTGGGTGAGCTGTTCGAGATGGCGGTGGGCGGCTTGCCGGTCGCTTCCCCGGGTGGTGAGGGTGTTGAGCGTGGGGTCGAGGTGGACGCTGTATCCGGCCAGCAGCAGAGCATGGGCTGCGGCGGTGGCACCCTGCCGCTGCTCCTCGACGGGCAGGGTGTGCGGCAGACGGTGGTAGTCGCCGCGTGGACCGGGGGCGGAATGGAAGCCGCCGACGGTCTGCAGGAGGCCGGCCGCGCGTTGGTCGCCCCCGATGGCGACGACCAGCGCGGACTTCGGGTCACGGGTGATGGTGACGTACTTCAGGACGAGGAAGGCCGGCTCGTCCTCGTATGGGCGGGTCACCGGTTCCGGTGCGGGGAGGTGACCGGCGGGCTCGGCGGTGCGACCGCGGTGGTGCCCAGCGCAGGCCGCGCCTTCCGGGTGGGCAGCACGACGCCAATGCCCAGCTCGGACAGGCGGTGGCTGGCGGCTTGCACGGACGCGGCCTGGCGTGCGGAGCTGTCGCCGGACAGGACGAAGGCATCGCTTTCCGCGTCGAAGGCGAAGCCGTAGTCGGTCAGAGCCTGGGCGACGTCGGGGCGGTCGGGCTTGTCGACCACGAGGGCGTCGCCGGACCAGGTCATCACCACGCGTTCCGGCTCGGCGGCCGGTGATGCCGCGAGCCGGGCGGCGTTGTTGCGGACGTGGGCGAGGGCCTTGTCGTAGCGGGGCAGCAGGTCGTAGTGGATGTCCTCGGCGGCGCTGAACGGATCGGCGGCCACTGCGATTCCGTCGGGCTCGCGGACACTACGGAATGCTTCGGCCGGTACGTCGGTGGGTGCCATGGCGGCGATCAGGTATCCCTCGCCGTGCCCCAGCGAGTCCGCGACGAAGAGGTGGGTGCCGTCGTCGCGGGTCAGCACGGCGCAGTGTTCCACGGTGCGCTTGGCCAGGGCGTCGGCGACCTCGTTCATGTCCCATACGCGGTCGGTGAGGGTGTGGTGGACGTTGTTGCCGCCACGGTCCGGGTGGTACGTGCTGGTCCAGGCACCGGGCAGTTCGCCGGCGAGGACAGCGGCGAACGAGCCGAGACCGGTGTCGGGGGTGGGGTCGTGCATGGTCTCCTCGGTGGGGAACGGAGTGGGGGTTAGCGCCGTCGGCTAGCCGGGGCCGCCGCGGCGGGTGCGGCGGCGGGGCTGGTGGTGGCCAGGCGCGGCGGGGACGGTGGACAGGCGCAGACTGCGGAGGCTTCGCGTTCGTCAGGGCTGACTTCGGCAGTGCACGCGCGGCGCAGGGGATGGTCCTGGTGCCGGTCGGCGAGGTCGTTGCGCATGAGGGAAAGGTCGGACCGGATGACGCCGAGCCGGTGTTCGGCGAGGTACTGCAGCCGCTGCGCGGTGTACGGGTCCGGGTCCTGTCCCAGGTCCTGATAGAAGGCGGCAGTCGCGGCGAGGACTTCGCCCAGGGCGATGAGGACTCCGTCGTGGGCGGCGGTCAGTTCGGTCAGTGCGTCGGCAACCTCGTCGCTCGTGGTGGCTTCACGGATTCGTTCGGCGAGGTGCGCGACTTGCGAGCCGAGCGGTAGGTAGTGCGCCTCGCGCGTCTCGGTGTCGAAGGCGCCGTCGGTGTCGACGCGGTAGCTGACGGCGCGCAGCCGGGCCACCGCACGGATGGCGAGACGTTTCTCCTCGGCGGCGTCGAGACCGGTGGGCAGGCGGTGGTAAGTCTCGTGGAGGCGGACGACGGGGACGAAGCCGGTGCGCTGAAGGATGCTGTGGGCTTCCGGATCGCCGCCGCGGGCGAGGACTTCTCCGGAGTGCGCGTCGCGCCCCAGGGTCAGGAAGCGAGCGGCAAGGGCCAAGGGGGGTTCTTTCTGGTGGGGGTCAGCGGGTCAGCCGGGCGCCGGGTGGGAAAGGCGCGGCGGTCGTCCGAGTCGGAAGGGGCGTGGGTCGTGGTGCGGCGGGCAGGGCGGCGGCGGTGGCGTCGAGGTCCTGCTGGATGCCGTGCAAGCGGCGGGCGATTAGCTCCAGTTGGTGTCCGGCGCCGGGGCCGTAGGCGTGAGGGAGCCGGTCGAGTCGGTGGGCCGCGTGCTCGACGAGGCCGCGCACGGTGGCCAGCGGTCCCGTGTTCTCGTCGGCGAGCTGCCGCAGCAGTCCGGCGAGTTGCGTGGTGGCGTCGGCAGCGCCTGATGATGCGCCTTTGGCCGACGAGGCGGAGCGCTGCGCGAACCGGGCACACTGCTCGGGATCCGGGCCGCCGCCCTGGGGAGAGCGCAGGTCCAGCTCGGCCTCGATGCGCCGGCTCTCGGCGGCCAGGAGCGCAGGCAGCCGGTGGTGCTGTGTGGTCCAGGTGTCGTCCGGCCGGATGAGGTTGGCGAGGAGATCGAGACGGCCGGGCTGCGCCTGCACGGCGATCCAGCGGCAGCCGTGGTCGTCCCCGGGGCGCTGGATGCCCGCGATGCGGGCGATGCGGTGGGCGATCTCGGCCCACTCGGGGCCGGTGAGCTCGCGGTCGTCGGGGTGCAGGCGCACGTCCGCGTGCCAGATGGCGCGGCGGTCGCCCTGCTCACTGGCCGCGAAGGGGTGCTGCCAGTTGGGGTCGTCCAGGTGCTCGGCCCACTCGGCGGATGTCCAGGTCTTCTGCTCGTCGTCGAGCGTGTAGTAGTCCAGCCCCGGCCAGTGGGCGACGACCGTGTGCTCGGTCAGCCCTTCGTGGTCGCTGACCGGGCGGCCGAGGGCTTCGGTGAGCGGCTCGTTGGGGCTGATGTCGCGTCGATGGATACGGATGATCATTGTGAGGTGGGCTTCCGGCGCCGATGCGGGAGTTGGGTCAGGTCGTACGCGGCGGTGATCAGGGCGTGCTCGCGCACCAGGTCGGCGTGGACGGCCAGTTCACCGGGCGGCAGGAGTTCCAGGGCGCGCTCGATGGCGGTGTGTGCCTGGTGGAATCGGCCCAGCGCGCGCAGCGCCGACGCCTTGCGGAACTGCGCGATCGGATCGTCCCCGCCGCCGTCCGGCAGCCGGTCCACGAGAGCGAGCAGCGCGTCCGCGCGGCTGGGAAGCAGACCGCCCATCTACACCCCGTGCAGCAGGACGTGCAGCGTCTTGGGGTGATCCGATGCCATGTCCAGGACCCGCTCCATCACGGCCAGACCGTCCGAGCGGGACTGGCCCAGGCGGGAGAAAGCGTACAAGGCCCAGCTGTACGGGTCCGCATTCAGCTCCGGCAGTAGCACCTGGTTCACGAGGGATTCGATGGAGCGGCAGCGGAAGTCGTAGCGCAGCGCGCTCAGGTAGAGGTGCCGGTACGTCCGCCAGATGACCGGGCCGCGTCCGGGGCCGGTGACGTCCTCGGGGGCGAGCAGTACCAGCACACTGTTTCCGGCGGCGCGGGCCCGCCAGGCGACATCGGCACACACCTCGGCCGACTCCTGCCACGTCGCGTCCAGGTCACGCAGGGCCTCGGCCAGGCGCGCCGGCCACTGGGTTCCGGAGATCGTCTCAATGGCGATCGACGCCACGCGGGACAGGTCCGCGTCGCGCTCCGGGCTGGCGGCGCGGGTCACCGCCCGCCTCGGGTGTCGGCGACGTGCACCACCTGATTGAGGTGGTTGACCGAGTACCAGCCACAGTCGACGTCCTCGTCGGCGTCGGCCAGGCGCGGCACGAGGTAAGTGCGCAGTGCCTGCAGGTAGATGAGGCAGTCCGGGCAGCGGCTGGAGAGATGGACGAGGTAGCGCGGGTGCGCGGTGAGGTACGTGCGCTCGCCGCCGGCCGGGTCGTACAGCCGCCAGCCGTCCTCGTCGGTCGGCGTGTGCCACGACGGCGTGACGACCTTGTAGGCGTCGCCCCACAGCTCGCTGCCGGAGGTGCCCTTGAGGATCACGACCTGGTCGCCGGGCCGGAAATGGGCGTGGGTGACGTCCCGTTCGGGGGTGACGATGTCACCAGGAGCATGCGGATGACGGGAAACGGGCACAGCAGGGGGTTCCTTCCACGGGGCGCAGGGAGGCGGTGGGAGGAATAAGGATCCGGACGATCCCCGGTTTCGGTAACCGGGGATCGTCCGGTATAAGCGCCTGACTCTACCGGAACGGATTCTCCGTACCGATGTCGTCGGACGAGGCAGCATCAAGGAGTTCGGGCAGGTCAGAGCCCTCTGCGTCACGCTGGTCGATCCACCACCCGGCGCGGGTGACGGTGCGGATCCTGTCCTCCAGGACGGCCCAGTCGGCCTCGTCCCAGCTGCCCTCGGTCACCAGCGCACTGTACGCGGCGGTCACCAGCTGGTGGCGGGAGCGCTCGCCCCAGGCCAGGGCCCGCTCGGCTCCTTCGAGCGGCGGCATGTCGAACTTCTCGGCCCACTCGGCGGCGGCCTGCTGCTCCTCGGCGCGCTTGGCGGTCAGCCACTCCGCCTTGCCGACGCCGTCCTGGCCGCGGGCAGCCCGCCAGCAGTCGGTGCAGTCGCGTCCTTCCAGCCAGCGGACGAATCCGGCGCGCCGGTCGGCGGGGCGGTTGGAAAGATCATGCGAGATTTCGTGTCCACAGCTGTGGACAATGCTCCACGTCGTTCGGACGGCCATATGCGGTGAATCTCCTTATTGTCAGGGATAGTTCGGTGTGGCAGGTGCTCGGCGCGACCTGCGGGTGGTGCTCCCACCTCGGGCGGTGGCCTTGGCGAGGCGAACCGGGGCGACGTGCGTGGGTGCCGGGTCACCGTCGCGGTCGCTGCGTGGTGCTGGCGGGCGAGGGCTGCGTGGTCATGGCGGTCTTTGTGCGGTGCTGCGCCAGCGGTGCGGACGAGGTCGGCGGGGTAGGGCGCAGGTCGGGATCGAGGTCGACGCTGTATCGGGCGGCGGTGAGCATGTCTGCAGCCCAGGTGGCGTGCTCGTTCTCCCAGGTGCGGCCCAGGTCGAACGGCAACCGGATCCACACGCCGCGCAGCGTGGGATAGGTGTCGAACCCGGCCCGCTTCAGGACGTTCGCGGCGAAGGCATCGACCGGGCCGTCGACTTCGACTTCGCCGCCTTGGCCGCGGGTGATGCGGATCGCCTCGTCGCTCATCGGCTGCGCCCCTTTCCGACGGTCTGCGCATGACCGCCCGCAGGCACGGCGGCGGGCTGCGGCAGAAACTCGGAGAGCTTGGATGCCGGGGCGGTGGGCCGCTGCGGGGAGCGGGTGGCCGCTGCCTGCGCGATGCGGTTGCGGCGTTCCATCAGGCCGTTTCGTACGACCGGTTGCGGCGGACCGGCGCTGCGGGCGGGGTCGAGGGGGAGGTCGGCCTGTACCTCGTAGCCCTGTCGGCGCAGGTCGTGAACGGCCTGGCGGGTGCGGCGGATGCCGTCCTGCTGGGGGTGGGTGAGCCGGTACAGGCCCGGGGTGTCGGGGACGGGCTCGAACTGCTCGCGGACCAGGAACCAGTCGGCGAGGTGCGCGGGGATGTTCGCGGTGGCGGCGGCCACAATGCCGTGGTCGGGATGGGCGCCGAAGCGGAAGTGATCAGACAGAGGCGAATGCTTTCTGTGAGCGGTCAGCGGTGTGCTGCCGCGGCGCGGGGCGAGGGCGGCGGCGCGTGGCGGGCGGTGAGCAGCCGCGGGCTGGGAGCGGACAGAGCCGCTGGCCCGCCCGGCACGGCGGCGCGGACCTGGCGCTCGAACGCTTCGCTGTCGGTGAGCCACGTCTCGATGGCCGGCAGCACGGCGAGGCCGAGCTGCCCGCGGACCTGGCTCCACTCGTGGGCCGGCAGCGTCCGGGGGATCGAGTACAGCTCGTTGCGCAGGTCGTTCCACTCGTTCCAGGCGTCCTGGCTGTTGGCGAGTGCCTCGCGCAGGCGGGTCAGTGCCGCGGAGTCCTGGGGCCAGTGGGTGGCAACGGGACGGCATCGGGTGAGCAGGATCGGCGCGCGTTCGAGAACGTCGTGGAAGGACAGCCAGGCGCGGTCGGTGAAGTCCCGCTCCATTCCGGTGATCAGGCGCGAGTTGCCGAGCGGTACACCGTCGCTATAGCGACCGGAGTCCTTGATCGCCTGGAGGGTCTGGTGTTCTTCCCGGATGCGTTCCAGGGCTCTCAGGACGGTGTTCAGGTCCTGGTTGTGCAGGGCGCGACGGTAGGCGGGCAGGAACGAGTGCGCAATCGCGTGTGCGGCCAGGCCAGGATCGGCGGGCAGCACAATGCTGCGCGGAGTAGTGGGGTCGTCGTGGGGGTCCTCTTGCTCCCGGTCGGTGAGAGCGCCGAGGAGATAGCCGCTGCGGTGGCCGGGGCGCTCGATCAACAGCAGCTCGGTGCCAGCGCCGTTCTTCAGCACGGACGCGAATGGGATGTGGTGGTCTTCGAGAGCGCGGTAGATCTCGCCGGCTTCCCACAGCATGGGCCAGAGATCTTCCTGCCACAGCGGATGGCTGTAGATCTCCAGCTCGGCGCTCCATGTGCCGGGCAGCCGGGCGGCGATCTCGGTGCCGATGTCGCCGAGGTAGGGCCGGGCGCTGGTGGTGATGGTGGCGCCGTATTCGTGGGCGCGGTGCACTAGGGCGCTGGCGGTGGTCCGGGTAGCCCGCGGATCGGTCAGTGGGGTGGTGAATGCGCCGTTGGGCAGGCGGCTGAATCCAGCTTCTTCCAGTGCTTGGTTGGCCTGTGGGTACTTCTCGCCGGATGCGATGGCGACAAGGCCCAGGGAGCGGCTGGTGGTGAGGGTGATCTCGGCGGAGGGGGTGGGCATCAAGGTCCTGGTGGGTCGAGCCTGCGGGCGAGTTCGTCGAGACGGCCGGGGCTCAGCGGGTCTTCGGGGTGCGCTTGGGCTCGGGGCTGCGCGGTGGTTGGGCGTGGGGAGGCTGAGCCGAGGGGCGAGGGGAGGGCGATTGGGCCCTTTGAATGCTCACCAAGGGTGCGACGACTGCGGGGAACGGAAAGGTCGTGGAGCGCAGAGTGGGCCGGGGGTCGAGGGCCTCGGCGACGACCGCGTGCATGAGGAAGGGCGGCGTCTTATCCGTGAACGAGACGTCCCACAGGCGACCGAGTTCTTCCGGGGCGGCCCCCAGATGCCAGGTGATGGACCCGTCTCCCCGGATGGGCGGCGCCGGCGAGTCCACGGGGCGGGCGACTACGGCAGCGTGCCCGTCATGCGAGATGAACCCGGAGAGTCCGAAGTCCTCGAAGTAGGCCCAGGAATCGACGTCGACGTATAGCTCCAGCAGGCTGGGCTCGGTGCCGATGCCGTAGACGACGTGATCCGGGTCGGTGGCCAGTTCGCCTGCCAGGGCGCCGAAGAGCGTGGCGACGAACTCGATCGGCATGTTGCCCGCGATGTCCGTCCGCCAGCGTTCAGGCGCTTCCTCGTCGGCGCGGGCTGAGATCACCAGATGGGGGCCTCGGCCCACGGCTGTCTGGTCATGGCGGATCGTGATGCGTCGGCACGGGCTGGTGACGATCAACGACGACTCGTCGGTGCGCGCGCTCCACGCGGACTCCTCGGCGAAGACGTCCAGGAGCTGATGGTGGTTGGTTGGCAGGCTGGCGGCCAGATAGCGGGGAGAGATGAGGACCTGCTCTCTTGGCCTTTCCTGTGCGGGGTCGTTGGGCATGAGCCTTCCGGTGGGATTGGGGGATCGGGGCGACGAAAGCGGCGTGTCCCCACTACGTGGTGCAGGAGGGGGTATCGCGTAGAGAGAGCAACGCGGCGTGCAGGCTGACGCCGAACCGGTGGGCGAAGACCCGTGCCTTCGCTTCCAGCTGGTCGTAGGAGTCCCGCGCGGTCATCTGCCTGTCGTGCTTGCGGTACCGGTAGACCGGGACGGGTAGCAGGATTCCGGGGGCGAGGCAGGTGACCGCCAGGGCGCAGTAGTCCTCGCCCTGTACGAGCCCGCCCATGGGGGCCGCGCGTACCAGGTCGGTACGGGCGAGGAGGGTGGTGGGGCCGAGCGGGATGGTGTCGGCCGGGTCCTTCCAGTACCTCCACACGTCCCCGGCCTCGTGCCGGCCCGGCGGCGTCGGGCACCGCCACAGGGTCGTGGTCCCGTCTTCGTGTAGGTCTTGGCTGTATCCGGCACACCAGCCCACCCCGGACTCCTCCAGAGTGTGCAGCCGCAGCGCCATGGCCCCATCGGTGAACTCATCGTCGTCGTCAGCCCAGTTGACGTACTTGGTGCGCACTTCGTTGAGCGCCAAGTTGCGGGCGCAGGCCGCGCCGACCGGGCGCGGCAGGGCGAGAACGCGGACGCGCGGGTCGGCGGCGAGCACGGCGGGAAGCCGGGCAGGGTCGGCGCCGTCGAGGGCGACGACGGCCTCCCACGGGACGCTCTGCCGGCACAGACTGGCATGCATGGACACGAGGAACGCCAGCCGCTCCGGGCGGAGTTGGGTGGCGATGACCACGGTGATCTTCGGGTGAGGGTGCGGGGACAGGAGGTTCTCCGGTCGGGCGTCGGTCGGGGACGGTGTGGGGCTGCCCGGGCCTATGCGCGGGTCGCTGGTCCGGAGGCGGCGGGCGGTCCGGAGGCGTCGGTGCGGGCGCAGGTGTAGCCGAGCAGGCGGGCGGGGGCGGCCTTCACGGGAACGGTGGCGGCGTCCGTACAGACGAACGTGTACCGGATGGACGAGCGCGGGATGTCGTGCAGCCAGGCCCGATCGTCTTTGCCGGGGTTGATCTGCAGTCCCGGATTGGCGACCGCATCGGTCTGGGTGTGCATGTGTGCGAAGAGGATCAAGGCGCCGCCGTCGGCGGTCTTGAGCGCGTAGGCGTCCGGGTAGTGGTTGGCCGTGCCGGCGAAGACGCTGGTGCCCTTGTCGCCGTACTGCCGGACCGTCTGGTCGTGGACCTGGATCTGCCGCTTGCTTGCCGTAGTGGGGGCGAAGACCTTGGTGCCGGTGGTGGTGCCTGCGGTGGCGAAGTTGTCGATGACCGCGGCACGCAGGACGTCGGCGCCGGCGGCGAGCTGGTTGGTGCCGTTGGCGGCGACGGCTGTGGCGTAGCCGTCCTGGTCGAGCGCCACGTTCGGCAGGGTCGTGCTGTCGAGGTCGACGACCGACTCCATCTCCCACCGTTTGTCCTTGGGGTGTTCGGCGAAGACGGCGATACGGGAGGGGGCCTTGCTCTTCTGGCTGGACAGCGCGGCGGCAAACCAGTGCTGCTGCCCTGCGGTGAAGCGCGGGATATAGAGCTTGGCGCTGGTGGTGTCGTACGCCCACGGCTTGTACGGCGTGCGCTCGGAGGCGGGCAGGCCCTCGGTCTCCTTGTATTCCGAGACCGACATGGCGTACAGGGCGCCGTCCTCGATGGTGCTGAGCAGGGCGCGGTCGCGGGTGGCGTTGGCCTCATTGTTGATCTCGGAGTAACGGGCGATCTGGGTGAGGGCCTCTTGCTTCGTCAGCGCCGGCCTCGAAGCCGGCATGGGATGCGCGGTGCGGGTGGCCGCGGCCGTGGTGCCGGCATGGGTGCTGCCGGAGGCGTCGCACGCGGACGCGGTGAGCACGACGGCCATGGCCGTGAGCAGGAGGGCGGTGCGGCGGGCGCACGGGTGAAGGGGGATGGGAAGACTCCAGGGAAGAGCGTGGGCTAGCGGGTCCGGGATGCGGTCGTGGTGACTGCCGGCAGAGGGGGCGCGGGTCCGGCGGCCGGGGCCGAGCGAGTGTTGGCGGTGTCACGCAGGTGCTTCGCGGCGCGGGCGAGGTGCCCGCGGCTCTCGCCGAGGCGGTCCACGAGCTGCTGGTGCGCAGCGGCGACAGCCCGGTTGCGGCGCGTGCCGGGGGACTGGTGATTGAGGTCAGCGATGACGCCGATGCAGTGGACGGCACTGCCAAGGGCGGCGAGCGCGGCCCCGGCCGGTTCGGCGGCACGGGCGAGCGCGAGCGTGATGCGCCGCTGGGTGGCTGCGACCTGGGCGGGGTAGCGGGCAGCGGCCCGGTGGCGGAACGCACTCTCCGCCACCAGGTAGCCCACCAGCCGGGCCAGATGACGGACTTCGTCGTCCAGGATCTCGCTCAGCGCCGGATCCGGGCGGATCTGGTCGGGGAGCGGGAGCTGGTCGGAGACGGTGTCGAGCCGGTCGGCCACATCGTGCAGCAGCATCCGTTCATCAGGATCGGACAGCGACAGACTTTGCACGGGAGATGTCCGGGTTCTATCGCCGTGTGGCGGACGGCGGTCCCGCGCAGGGCGGTGCGCCGAGCGTTGCCGCTGCCGGGCGGGTGGCCAGGGCAGCGGGCGCGGGCGGGGCTGCCCGGCGGACGTCGACACCGATGCCCTCAGCCATCAGGCGCTGGACGGCGAGTCGAACGAGGAGGGCACGCTCGGCAGGGCTGTAATAAGTGGAGAGCACGAACGCCGCCTGGTGCGGGTCGTACTGAAAGCGGCAGCCGAACAGCGTCGCACGTATATCCTTGGGCACTGATTCGGACGGTGCCCCTACCGCGCCGTCGGGGTACCAGACGAGCGTGAGGGTCCGGTCCGCCTTCGCTGCGGGTGGGCGGTGCGGTGGCTCGGGCTGGACGCGTGCGTTGTCCTCGACTGCCTCCAGGGCCCGCTGGACGCGGGGCAGAACACGGCGGGTGACCGTGGCGGCGGCACGTACGGGATCACGGGGTACGGAGATGCCGTTCGGCTCGTCCACCCCGCGGAAGTGATGCTCCCGGAACCCGGCAGGCTTGAGCGGCGCCACCAGGAACTGGTGCGGGTAGCGGTGCCGGGCCATGACGTACAGCTGTTGGTCACCGGGGCCGTGGAGGCGTGCAGCGTATTCGAGATCCCAGTCCAGCGGCGCCGACGCTGCCGGGCCGCAGTCCCAGATCTGGTCCGCGAGCGGGAACTGGTCTTCGAAGCTGGGAAAGCTCTCGCGCTCGCTGCGCCAGGTGCCGGGCAGGCGTTCAGCGAGTGCGGAGGCGAAGTCGGACAGGTCGGTTCGGCTGGGCAGCTTGATGCCTCCTTTGAGACGGGTGTGGCCATTGGGAAGTGGGTGGCTGCTGGGGGGGTGCCTGCCTGGGGAGAGGGGGTCAGACGCGGCGCAGGCTGTCGATCTCTCCGCCCCACTTCGGTCCGTCCCAGTTGATGACCAGCGCGGTTCCGTCCGGCCGAAGCATGAGGGTGCCCTGGGCGCGATCCGGGTCCGGTGTCGTGCAGTGCAGGGTCAGCACGGGATGGGCCGTGGTGGTTTGGGTGAGTGTGCCGGGACAGGCGAGGGCGCCGGTGGTGGTGACGGCGGTGTGGAAAATAGTCAGGGAGGTGATGGGGCTGTCGGAGTTGATTGGCTGCCACGTGCCGTCCAGCCCGCTGACCGCGTGCGTACCACTCGGCCGGGGTGTGGAAGTGCGCGGTGCCGTGGGGGCGGCAGCTGTGGTGTGGGTGCTGTCATCCGTGGTGCTGCATCCGGCGAGCAAGCCGGTGGCGGCCAGGAAAGAGACGGCGGGCAGTGCGGCCCGGTGGCGTCGGCGTGGGGCGGTGGTGGGCACGGGAAGGCTCCTGCCGATCGTGGGGTGGTGGAGCGAACTCACTGGGTGTGTTTTCAGTGCATGCGGGCGTCGGTGTCGAAGAGGGCCAGCTCGTGGGGGTGCAGGAGGTGCTGCACGATGAAGCTGCGACCCGCGACCTTCCACAGGCCCCGGCCGCGGTTGAGGTGGGAGATCGCGTCGGCCTCCACCGAGGTCAGGCCCAACAAGGTCGCTGCGGCGTGGAGTTGGTCGGTCTCCTGCCGGTAGATGATGCGGGTGGAGCAGTCGGCGAGCAGACCTTCGGCGAGGGCACGGCCGCGGGATCCGGCGTCGCCGGCAGTGAGCAGGTCGCTGAGCCTGTGGATCACCATGAGGTTGGCGATGCCCAGACCGCGGGAGAGTTTCCACTGGGACTGCATGCGTTGCAGCAGGCCGGGGTGGCGCATCAGCCGCCATGCCTCGTCGTAGACGATCCAGCGCCGGCCGCCGTTCGGGTCGGACAGCGCGGATTCCATCCACGCCGACGCGCAGGTCATGGCGAGGACGAGGGCGGTGTCGTCGCCGGATCCGCCCAGGCGCGAAAGGTCGATGGTCAGCATCGGTGAGTTGGGGTCGAAGGCCACCGTGCTCGGTGCGTCGAACATGCCAGCCAAGTCACCGTGCACCAGGCGACGCATGGCGTGCGCCAGGTCGCGGGAGGCGTCGCCGAGGCGGCCGGACATGATGCCGCCGACCCGGTCCAGTTCGTCGGGGTTGTTGAGGGTGGCAGCGATGTCGCCGAGCAGCGGGGTGCGTCTGGTGGCGGCGGCGCGGGTGACGACGGCGTCCAGGGCAACGTCGAGGCCGGTGTGCTCCATCGGCAGCAGGTCCCGCCCGAGCACGGTGCGGGCCAGCGAGCCGAGCAGCAGCAGCCGGCGCTTGCGAATTTCGCCTGCCCAGTCGGCCTCGGAGACGCTGTTGGGCCTGGGGGCTGCGTCCAGGGGGTTCAGTTTCCCGGGTAGACCAGGCCCGAGTGCGATGGAGGTGCCGCCCAATGCCTGGGCCACGGGCGTCCATTCGCCTTTGGGGTCACAGGGGACATAGACCCGGTAGCCGAAGGCGATTGAGCGCAGTGCGAAGCTCTTGGCGAGGGCGGACTTGCCCTGTCCGATCACCCCGGCCAGCAGGACGTTGGGGTTGGTGAAGCCCTCGATGCGACCGTACAGCGCGAACGGATCGAAACAGAACGAGGCTTCGGCATGGACGTCGCGGCCGATGTAGATGCCCTCGGCGCCCAGCCCGCCTTCGGCGAGGAAGGGGTACGCCCCGGAGGCGGTGGCGGTGGTCATGCGGTGGGCGGGCAGCTTGAGCTTGTTGTTGCGGGAGGACGCGGGGCCGGGGCGGCCGGCTGGCGGAAACAGGGGAGTAGGCATCTCCTGCTCTTCCGCGCCGGTGCTGCCGGTGTGGGCGGCTGCTTCGACACGGGCCTTGGCGGCGGCATCGGCGAGCTGCCGGCGGGCGGCTTTGCGGGAGGCGCGGTCGGTGCCGTGCGGGGTGAACAGGGGGCTGGCGCTGGCGCGGCGGGCTCGGCGTGCGGGCCGGTGGCTCATGGCAAGGCGGCTTTCACGTGTCGGAGGTCTGGACGCGGGCGGGGGTCAGACGACCGGTGTGATGGTGAGGGCGGCGAGGACGACGGCGGTGGAGGTGGAGCGCTTCAGGGCGCGCATTCAGGGCCTTTCGGTGGTGGGGTTACTGACTGCAGGTGGTGGTGTGGCCGGTCAGTGGGGTGTTGAGGTCGCTTGGGGTGGTCTTGCGTCGTACGACGTGGCCGGCGGCGAGGTGGCGCTGGCAGATGGTCAGGACGGGCGGCCTCTCGGGCAGCCGCTCGGGGTGGCATTCCGTGTCTGCGGAGGTGTCGTCTGCCATGGGCAGGAGGTGGAAGGCGTCGTGCACGGCGGCGGCGGACTGGAACAGCCGGGTGTGTGCGGTGGCGAGGTGTCGGCCGGCAGCGGGGTGCGGGGGCCGGGTGGTCTCGGCGAGGTGATCGAGAAGCTGGTGCAGCGCGGTCAGGTGGGCGTGCAGCACGTCGAGGTGGACACGGTCTGTGGGCGGGGCGGTGTGCTGGGCGAGGGTGCGCGTGTGGTGGCGGATACCGGCGCTGGCGGCCCGCAGGTACGGGTACGCGTCGCCGACGGGAATGGCAGAGGTCAAAGGTGAAGGGTTCCTTCCTGCCTCGGTGGCAGGACGTCGGCTGGTGCATGGATGGGGTCACAGGGCCGTGCGGGCGAGCGGGAGGGCGCTGAGCGTGAAGGCGTCGGGCTGCTGGAAGTTCAATCGCCGCAGGTCGACCTGGGCGGTGACGGCGGCGGCTTCGATCTGCGCGCACGCGGCGTCGAGCAACTCGTCGGATTCGGCGGACACGGTCAGCAGGCCGGTCAGCGCGACGTCGGCGTGCCCGGCGATCAGCTGGCGTTCGCGGATCTTGACGTCGGAGTACTCGACCGAGTCGGCCTCGGAGTCGACCTGTCCGCGGCGTGCGCGCTCGTTGGCGTCGGCGATGATCGCTGCCTTCTTGCGCTGCACGTCGCGCATCGCGGACTCGAGCCCTTGGGGCACGTATATGAGGGAGAGGGTGCGGCGGACCCCGGCGGTGAACATCAGGCCGTGCAAGAAGCCCGCCGAGGTTTCGGTGCGGGGCCAGTCCTCGACCCAGTAGGTGGCGTGCCGGGCGGAGTCGGTGGCGAGCCGGTCGTACTCCTCGACCTGGACCACGGGTCCGGCGGCTGCCGCGTCGGCCTCGGCTCGTCCGGACTCCGACCACTGCTGCAGGGCCGAGAGCGCCTTGGGGTCGTAGGCGGTGCGGATGACGGCGGCGATCTCGCGGGCACTGAGCCAGCCAGTCACCATCAGTCCGGCGCTGCGTGCAGCTTGGGCGATGGAGGACGTGGTCTGTTCCATCACGGTGAAAGCAGCAGGAAGTCCGCCGCCGGCCTGGCTGATGAGGCGTTTGGCGGCCTTGAGGTCGAGGGAGATCGCCAGGTATGCCTCGTGCGGGGCGGCGGCCGGGCCGGCGGAGGCGACCAGTTCGCTGTAGACCTGTCCGGCGACCGGAGTCTCGGCGTGGCCTTGCTGGGCCCAGTGGCGGGCGAGGGTGTCGCCGCTGTCGGGGACGGTGCGCTCCAGTACCTGCACGGTGGCGACGTGGCCGGTGCGGGCGATGCCCGCCAGGGCCCTGCCCCACCCGGCCACGTTGTGGTTCTGGGTCGCGGGGTCGAGGAGCGCGAAGGCCCGGCTGGAGACGCGGGCGACGGCGGTCAGGGTCTGGTGGTGCGGGTCGTGTACGGCGGCGGCCTGGTTGGCGGAGTCGCCGGGGGTGACGACGCGCAGCGAGGCGGTCGTGCCGGGCAGGTGCAGGATTCCGTCCTGGCGGGGGCGGGTGATGGGCCGGGCGAGCCACAGGGTCTGCCCGGTGCGGCGCCGCTGCGCGAAGCGCAGGACGATCGGTGCCCAGTCGATCAGTGATCGGCCGTGTCGGCGGACGGTGACCAGGGCGGCGACCGCGGCCCACAGCGGAGTCAGGGCGATGGCGCCGAGCAGCCCGGTGGATACCACCGTGACCAGCAGGAGTGCCAACGCGCAAGAGACCAGTATGAGTTGGGGCAACGAAAGGCCGAGCAGAATGCCGCGTCTCGACCGGTGGGGGAATTTGACGGTGAGCGGTGTGACGGTGAGTTCAGACAAGGGCCGTTCCGATGGTGCGCGGGGCGGTGCCGGGGCGGCACGCGGCGGGTAGTGCGCAGCACGTGCTGCCCCGGAGTCGGGCAGGGGCTACAGGCCAGTGGGCGGGGGCGGCGGTGCCCCGGTCCCGCTGGAGGTGCCGGCCGAGTTCGGTGCCGGCGGGCTGCCCTGCGGCGGGGGCGTGGAGGTGCCGGTGCCGGGCTGCGACATGAAGCCGCCACCACCGGAGGGCGATCCGGCACCGCTGCCCTGTCCGGGAGCGCCGCCGAGTTGGCCGCTGGTGTCGTCGCGCACATGCGTCGGCGGAGGCTGGACCGCGTTCTCCAGTCCTTGCTGGCGGGCGCCGCTGTCCGAGGAGCCCTGGGAGCCGTTGCTGTCTTTGCCGCCGCCGCCTCCGGTGGGGCCTGCGGCGATATCGCCGGGGAAACCACCGCCCGGTACTGTCTCGGGGCCCTGCGCGGCTGCGCCTGCTCCGGCCGCTGCGCCGCCGGTTCCGGCGGTGGCGCCCATGGCCGCGGCCTTCCGGGCAGCGCGCTCGGTGTGCTGCCGGGCGAGCTGGGCTCCGGCGCCACCGGCGCGGTGGAGGGATTCGCCGTCCGAGCCTTCAGCGGCCCAGTGCACGAACTTGAAGGTCGCGTACGGGCACAGCAGGACCAAGATCGTGATCACGATGCCGGACATAACGTCGGCGAGTGCGCCGATGCCGTCCTTGGCCGAGGTCTTGCCCATGGCGGCGATGCCGAGTACGAAGACCACGGTCATCAAGAGCTTGGAGACCACGAGGGTGGCGGTGGCCTCGATCCAGCCCTTGCGCCAGCGCCGGGCAACTTCCCAGCCACCACCGGCGCCGGCGAACACTGCCAGGGTGACCATGACGAGGATGCCGACCTTGCGGACCATCATGACGCACCAGTAGAGGAAGGCGCCGATGGCTGCGCCGATGCCGGTGAACACCGCGACGAGCCAGCCTAGTGCGGCCAGGCCGGGGATCTGGCTCACCTTGACGATGCGGCGGACGGCCGACTCGATGCTCAGGTGGGAGGCTTGGAATAGCCCGTCACTGAGGGCGTCGACCACTTCGATGGCGACGGTGGTCAGGGCGATGGCGCAGAACGCGAACAGGACGCCGGACATGGTGCCGGTGAATGCTTGGGTGAGGGCTTGTCCGTCACGGCGGACGGCGGCGCGGACGAGCTGCGCGCAGAACGTGCCGACCAGGATGATCAGGCCGATCGGCAGCAGCATTTCGTAGTTGTCGCGGAACCACGTCGCGTTCAGGTCGACCCTGGTCGTGGCGTCCACGGCCTTGGCGGCCAGGTCGGCGGCTGCGGCAGCCAGTTCGCCGGCGCTTTTGGCCATCCAGTCGCCGATGGCCTTGCCGGGATCGGATGCGAAGTCGACCGCGTCGCCGACGGCGCACAGCTTGTCCGCGATGGGGTAGTCGCAGAAACCCAAGGGAAGGGGTCCTCCTTACGTGTCGGCGGGGTGGGTCACTGCGTGACGTTGGGGGCGATGGCGGCCAAGGTGCAGTCGTGGCCGGGTCGGCACTGCACGGCCAGGGTCACGGCGCGGTCCTCGGCTCCGCCGCCGCCCTTCTTCCACGTGATGTGCTGCGTGCCGTTGACGGTGACGACGTAGATGTACGCCTGGGTGATCGCGGACGGGTCCTCGGCGAGCGCTTGCTTGAAGGCGCCCGGGTAGTGCCCTTCGGTGACCGTGGCGGTGGCGTGCTGGTCCTGGTCGGCCATCCGCGACCACAGCAGCGGATCCGGTACCTGGCCGGAGACCGAGGCCCAGTCGTCGTACTTCGTCTCCTTGGTCATCCACGCGCGCATGCCCGCGAGCTGCTGGACACGGCTGGTGTCGCGAGTGTCGTAGGACCAGAGCATCCGGGCTGCTGCCTTGGCGTAGGCGACGGGCTCGGCGATCTGCGGGGGCGCGGGCACCGATCCCGCCCCGGCCGACGGCTTCGGCGCGGCTTCGGAAGGCGAGGAGTTGCTGCTGGGCTGGGACGCTGCGGCGTGGTCCGGGCGCTGTTCGCCGCGTCCGGTGAAGTACGCGGCGGTGGCGGCGACGGCGAGCAGCGCGGTGATCACGAGCGCGACGATCGCGATGCGCTTGTTCACCGACCAGGTGACGCCGTACCCGGACAGGGAGGGGAATCGTTTCTGTGTCAATGGACCTGCGACCCCAGGGCCGAGAAGAAGGCGACGATCCCGTTGGCGGCACCGAGGCCGAGCGCAGCGCCGGCGGCCACGACGGCGCCCTTCTTGCCGTTGGCTTCAGCCTGGTGGCCGCCGGTGTGGTGGCCCCATGCCCACACGCCGAGGGAGACGGCCAGGGCGCCGACGACGGCGATGATGCCGAACATGTTGATGGAGGAGACGACGCTCTTCAGCACGCTCAGGCCGGGCAAGCCGCCGCCTTGGGGGCTGATGCCTGGGTCGTAGGCGAGGTAGGCGACAGAGCGGTCTGCGAGGGACAGGGGTATGGGAGGACTCCTTGCATGCGCAGGCCAGATGAGGGCCGGCGGAAGGGGAAAGATGAGAGGGGGGAGATGCGCTCGGGGCGTGAGAAGGCGGCCCGGCGGGGCCGCCCGGAGGCATGTCCGGGCGGGGCGCGGCGTCAGACGACGCGGCGGGCGGCGAGGATGTCCCAGTCCGTGACCGGGGTGATCCGGACCGGCTTGGACGTGCGGGGTGCCTCGATCACGAGGCCCTCGCCCATGTACATGCCGACGTGTTCGGGCCGCGCTGCGGTGCCCCGGCTGAAGATCAGGTCACCGGGTTCCAGGGCCTGCGGCGAGACCGCCTTGCCTTCGTTGACCTGCGTGTACGTGGTGCGGGTGAGGTTGATGCCGGCGTGCTTGTACGCCTGCTGCATCAGGCTGGAACAGTCGCAGCGGCCCATCGGATCGGGTCCTTGCGCGTCGGTGCAGGATCCGCCCCACTGGTACAGGGTGCCGAGCTGGTGCATCGCCCAGTCGATGGCCTCGCGTGCCTTGGGGTTGGCGTCCGCGGGGATCTTGTACCCCTTCGGCACGCTGCCCTCGGGGATGGGCCCCCACGACGTGCCGCCCTTGCCCGGCGTGCAGCCGTCGGTGCCGGTGGTGGCCTTGCTGCCCTTGGAGGTGCCCTTGGCGGGCTTGTCGGCGCCGGCGGTCGGGAACGTTTTGACGATGGCTTTCTGCAGTGCGGTGGCGAGGCCCTCCCACTGTGCGTACGCGTCCGGATAGCCGGATTGCTGGACGGCTTGGGCGGCCTGGGTGACCCGCATCTGCGGCCAGCCGGGGACCTTGAGCAGGTGCTTGTAGAACTGTTCGCTGGCGTAGACCGGGTCACGGATCTGCTGGGCGGTGCCCCACCCTTGCGACGGGCGCTGCTGGAAGAGCCCGAGGGAGTCTCGGTCGCCGGAGCTGAGGTTGCGCAGCCGTGACTCCTGCATCGCGGTCGCGATGGCGATGATCTGACCCTTCGCGGGTACGTCGAGCGACAGGCCGGTGGCGACGATGGTCTGGGCGTTGGGGATTTGCTCGGCGGGCAGGTCCAGGCCCTTGATGTGGACGTTCTTGGCGTCCGCGCCATCGAGGATGTCGGTGACCTGTTTGGTCAGCTTGTCCGTGTCGATGCCGGTCAGGCAGTCGCTGAACGAGGCGGTGGTGGTCGCGGCTTGGCTGGAGGCCGCCATCATCATGGCGGTGCCGGCGAGGAGGAGCGGGGAGAGGACGACGACGCCGATGCCGGCGGCTATGCCCTTCAATCCGGCTCGCCTCCCGGCAGGCGGTCACGGGCCGGCGGACGGGTTGCGGGCAGGGGAAGGTAGAGCGGTGTCAGGGCGGGGTCCTTGGTGAAGTCCCGGCTGCGCATGCGTCGTTGAGGAAAGGGCGCGACGGCCGGGGCGGTGGGTAGAACGGGCAGCCCGGGTGCACGTGCGCGAGTTGCCGCTCGCGCCGGCATAGGGCGTCAGGTCAGGTGTGCCAGGGCATGGGGATACCTCCACGAAGGCAGGGGCGGGGATGTGCCATCGGCGGTGTCCGCCGGGCAGTTCCAAAACAGTAAGGGCGGATCCCCGGTTGCCGAAATCGTTCGTGATCAAGGCTCTGTTTCAGGCTTTTTGGCGGCGATAGCGCTCAACCGGGGATCGTGCCCTACAGTTTTGGCTCCTCCCCTTGCCACCCCGCTTTGCGGACCGCGGAGTCCTCCTGTCCGCATGCGGTCCCGCGGGGGCATCCAGGCGAGCTGGAGCGTCTCCCCCTCATCTCACCCGACCCGAATTGGGGTATCTCTTTGCCTTTTTCCCTGCACCAGGGCGACGCGCTCAGCGTCCTCGCTGAGCTGCCGGACGGCTGCGTCGACTCCGTCATCACCGACCCGCCGTACAACTCCGGCGGACGGACGGCGAAGGAGCGCACCTCCCGGTCCGCGAAGCAGAAGTACACCTCCGCCGACGCCGGGCACGAGCTGCCGGACTTCACCGGCGAGAACATGGACCAGCGCAGCTACGGTTTCTGGCTGACCCAGATCATGACCGAGGCGCACCGGCTCACCAAGGTCGGCGGCACCGCGCTGCTGTTCACCGACTGGCGTCAGCTGCCGATCACCACGGACGCCATCCAGGCCGCCGGCTGGCTGTGGCGTGGCGTGCTCGCCTGGCATAAGCCGCAGGCCAGGCCGCAGAAGGGGCGTTTCACCCAGAACTGTGAGTTCATCGTCTGGGCCAGCAACGGACCGATCGACGCCGCCCGGAACCCGGTCTACCTGCCGGGCCTCTACAGCGCCTCGCAGCCCAGCGGTAAGGCGCGGCAGCACATCACGCAGAAGCCGGTCTCCGTCATGCGTGAGCTGGTGCAAATCGCCCCGCCGGGCGGCACCGTGCTCGACTTCACCTGCGGATCCGGCTCGACCGGGGTTGCGGCCCTGCTGGAGGGCCGCGACTTCATAGGCGTCGAGAAGACCAAGCATTACGCCGAGATCGCTAATGATCGTCTATTGCAGACGATGCAACAGACCCTTTCCCAGGAGGACTTGACCCTCACGGTCTGAGCCCCATACTGCTGCGCGGCGCGGCCTTGCGATGCTTTGTGTGTATGCCCCCGGCCGTGCCGCGCGCAGCGTTATAGCAGTGAAGTCCCGGTTACCGAAACCGGGGTTTCTCCGGATGGTTGTAGTCGCAATCCACTCCCACCGGCTGCGGCTTCAAGGAGGCCCCTTTCCTGTGCCTGAATCCATAAACCCCCCGGAGGACGGGGAGACGGAACCAGTCCGGCTGCCGGACTCCGATCTGCAGAGCATTGAGGCGAGCGTTCGTAAGCTGCTGGACCAATCCGCAGAGCAGGCCCGCCAGCTCGACAGCCTCGCCTCCGCACCCCAGCTTCCGGACTCACCGTTCGGTGCCTTCGGCATGCCCGGCTTCGCGGGCCTGCCCCCGCAGCCTGCCCCGCCCGAGCCCCGCCCGATTCTGGAACTGGAGGGCGAGGAGTACGAGGACGAACTCGACGCGCTCAGTGACTGGGTCGATGACTTCCTCGTCCGGGTCTACGGGGCCGAGGTCACGACCGCCGCGCCGTGGTGCGAGCAGTGGCAGGAACATGCCGACGTCGTCGCCTGGCTCCACGCCTTGTGGCTGGCCTACCAGCAGCACATGGACGCCGAAGCCGGTCTGAGCGGGCTGTTCGTGTGGCACCGGGACTTCCTCACCCACGCCATGGCCACCGTCAGGGCTCCCGGCGGGCCTCTGTCTGCGTGCATGACCGATCCGGCCCGGCCCGCCCACCGCCTGCTGCCCGGCCCGCCTCCCTCGCACCGGACCGCCACCGCTACTGAGGAGCACGAGGATCACGAGGAGAACGGCGAACCCGGCCAGGGCACAGGATGACCGGCCGCGAGGCACGGCCGGCCTTCGGCCTCTCCTTCGATCCCCGCGCCCTGACCGACCTTCTCCAAGCCCCTGGCGACATTCGCGACCTGGCACTCGCCCAGCTCCAGGACGTCGTCAACGCCCGCCTCTTCGGCGCCAAACTCACCCGTGACCTCACCGGGTTCCGCAAGGTTTATGTCGATCACCGCGCCGCGTGGCGCATCGTCTACGCCCAGCGGCCGGCCCCTGCGAACTCCGCGTACACCACCGAGATCCACGTCGTGGCCGTACGCCCGCGCGAGGCGCATGACGTGTACGACACCGCTCGAGCCCGCCTCGGCATCAGCCGGCGCCCTCTGGGTGAGCGCACCCACGCCGCCCGCACCCGCTCTCCGCAGCTGGGCACGCGCCAGGTTCCTCCCAAGCCGGGACCGCCGCCGTACGCGATGCCCGGCCTTCCCCGACCCTCACTGTCCCCGACCCTGAAGGGCCCCGTTCGTTGACGCATTTCCCCTCCCTGATCGACCAGGTCGCCGCCGCTGTACTGGCGCCGGCCCCGGTCTCCGAGAACCCGCACCACCGCGCCATCCTCGATGTGTTCGTCGAGGTCCAGGACCTCGACCGGCAGCTCGCCGACCTGGCCGGGGCTGACCGTCCCGACGGAGTCAGTGCCACCGAGCAGCTCGACAAGCTCACCGACCTGCTGATCGAACGCATGGCGGCCGGAGCCGAGTTGAGCGCCTGGCTGTCCACCTCCTGCTGCTGCGCCGCCGCGTACGAGCCCGAACCGCCGGGCGAGTATGAACCGGTGGAGGACGAGGTCCCCGACTTTGATCCCGACTTCGAGGGCTTCGATGACTTCGAGCCCCTGAAGGACCCGGACGACTTCGACGACTTCGAGCCCTTCGAGGCCCTGGACGACTTCGACGACCTCCACGAGGACGCGTGCGAGGAATTCCTGTCCTGCCCGAGCCGTCCGCAGACGATCGTCCACGCCTGCCTCGATGTCTTCGACGACCATGGCGCCCCGGAGTACGTCAGCACCGCGGATCTGGTCGCGCGCCTGCGCGAGCTGCCCGGCCAGGCCGATACACGATGGCGCTACGCCGACCTCACCCCGCTGCGGCTCTCCCTGCTCCTGCGCTCCTACGGAGTTCAGTCGCGTAAGCCGCGCGCCGCCGATGGCAGCCGCTACCGGGCTTACCGGCGCGCCGACCTGCTGGCCGCTCGCCCTGCCTGCTCCTGCTGACGCACCCCGCCCTCGCACGTACGCGCCTGGTGACGGCGGCGGACTGGGATCTGATCGCCGCCTTCCACGAGCAGTGTTCCGTGGAGAACCTGTTGCGCCGCTGGGGCCGAACCCGCCTCATGCCCCGTGACCTGACACGGCTGCTTGTCCAGTCGCAGTGCCGGATCGGGCTCGATGCAGACGAGCGGCCACTGGCCCTCGTCTGCGCCGGGCCCGTCAGCCGGGAGCCGGGCGTCATCGACCTCGGACTGCAGGTTGTGGACGACCGCCACCGTCAGGGCATCGGTACGGCTCTGGCCCGGCAGGTGGTCCGGCTCGCCCGTACGCGCGGATCGCACACCCTCTCCGTGTTCACGCAGGCGTCCAACACGCCCATGCTCCGGCTCCTCGACCGTCTGGGCCCGACCCGGCACACCCGTGACGGCCCGCACGTCGAGGTCCGCGTCGCCCTGGACGCGCTGGCCCCGGGCACTCTGCCGTGCCCAGAAACACCTCCGCCATGACCTCACCCCCTGCCCCCGCTCGTCAGACGCGCACCGCTCTCGACCACCGGATCGAGATTGCGGTGGGCCGCAGCATCGAGGAGCTGTGGCGCCACCGTGACGACGGATTCCTCGACGCACCGCACGCTGCCTTGGCGGACGCTCACCGCGACCTCGTTCGCGCTGAGCGGGACGTCACCTTCCACCGCGTCCGCCTCGCACGTCTCGCCTCCGGTGAACTGCCCGTGGATCAGCCGCTGTTCGCCCGGATCGACCGCACACTCGACCAACTGGCGGAAGCTGCCGACGTACGTGACGCCCAGCAGGCCAAAGCCGTCGCTGCGCTGGAGCCGATCGAGGCCGCCGCCCCTCGGCCGGTGCCACGGCAGGTGCCGACGAAGGACTTCGCGGCCCTGCTCGCCATTGCTCAGGGCGCCAAGCTGCACGAGAACCTCGTCACCCATCGCCTCGCCGTGGCGACCTTCTCGCGTACCCGCATCTCCTACGCCCAACTGCAGCGCCTGGAGGCGAGCGGCCTCGTGGACCGCGACACCTCTCACCCGGTGCACGCCGGGCAGCCCGTCACCCTCACAGACGCCGGCCGAGCCGTCCTGGCCGCCCCGCGTCGCGCTGGCCCGCCCGGCACCACGCCCTCGCCCGTGATGCCAGTGGCCCCCACTGGCTCCCGTCCCCGGCGCTGAATGAGCCGTCCGTGCCGCGGCCACGGCGCCGAAGGCGCCATCTACCGAAAGCACCGATGCCCACCTACGAACCCGATTTCCGTCTCGACGGATACGAAGCCGTCAACGGCCAGGTCGCCGATCAGTTCCGGCAGCACATCGGCATCGAGCAGGACATGATGACCGTGCTCGCCGAGTACCACAGCGAGGACGCCGAGCACAGCTTCTACGTGATGCACAACCGAGCCGTCACCTGGGGCATCCCCGGAGAGCCGCAAATCGTCGCCCTGCACCTCACACGCGACACGGCGGCGCGCAGCTTCCGCTTCACGCACAAGGCACTGCCTCTGCCGTCCATGGCCCAGTCCTGGCTGATCGCCCGCGGCTGCCCCGAGGAGGAGATCCTCCTGCCCGAGGGCATGGGCACCACTCCCGCGGACCAGGCCACCCGCGCCCTGGAGACGCGCCTGCGCAGCGACGGCGACCACTTCGCATTGCTCACCAGCTACACCCACGACAGCGAGCCGATCGAAACCACCGTGCTGCTGCGCGCCCTCGACGACAAGGCGGCACTGCCCTTCCGGGTCCTGCTCGAAGAGGTCGACACCGACGCGTGGACGCACACCTTGCGCGAAGGTGCCTTCGTCACCTTCGAGGCCGCCACCCAGTGGTGGGAAGCGCACTGGAACGGCGAGGGGGTCTCCCTGCCGACTGCCTCGCCGGCGGCCAGGCACGCCACCGCCCCCCGTATCCCCGCTCTGCCGGCTCGCCCCGCTCCACCACGCGGTCCGAGCCGATGAATTCCCGGTAATCCTCCCGCCTCTCCCTCAGAGGCCCCGGCGAAATGCCGTCTGATGCGGGCGAGGCGGCGCGGAACATAGCACGCAATCCCCGGTTACCGAAACCGGGGATTCTCTGGACTCTTGTTCTCGGCCCGCACGGCATCCGCCTGGGGCTGTCTCCGTATTCCCTCTCCATGCCATGGAGGTCAATTCCGCATGCGCACTGCCCGATTCACCGCCTCCGTCGCCGTTCTCGGCGCGCTGACGCTCCCGTTCATTTCCGCCCCGAGCGCGATGGCCGCATCTTCGAAGGTGTCGGCCTCGGCTTCGGCCAGCCGACCGTGCGACCGGCCCGGACCGTGGGTGATCGGCACGAAGGCCGTGACAATCCGCTCCAAGGCGACCACCAAGTCCACCGCCCGTGGAGTGCTCTACCAGGGCCACAAGTTCACCGTCGACAAGACCCAGGGCAACTGGCACTACATCACGGACAAGACCACCGGCGTAAAGGGCTGGGTGTCCGGCACGTACGTCTACCGCGAGGTCTACATGTGCCTGGACTAGCCGAGCGGCACCCAAATCCCCATTCCAGCAGCGGATTCCCCGTAACCGCCGCCCGTGGTGTGCCAACTCCCATGCAGCACTCCCGCCCCGAAATGAAGGGAGACCCTCTGTGTCCGACGCCAGCGAAGACATGATGGGTGTCATCACCGAGCGAATCGAGGACCGATTCCAGATGCCTCTCGCCGACCTGCGCCGGGCGGTGAAGGCGGCACCACAGGCCAACCCCGAGGCCACCACCATCGTGCATTGGTACGGCCTGCTCGCCGAAACCCAGGACGCACTCGAAGCCGCGGAAGACGCGCTCATCGAGGCCCTCGGCACCCAGCCCGGCGAACTCGACGATCCAGTGGTGGAGTTGGCCCATCAGGTCAACGCCGCTGTTGCCTCCCGCGACGGCCGCGCCATGGTCGTGAACTACCTCCTCGACCCCGACGCTCCCGGTAAGCGCGGTCCGGCCGTCTGGCGCGGCGCATCGCCCGCCGCCCGCCGCGCTCCGGCTCTGCCCACCTCCTCACCCGTGCTGCCCGGTACGCGGGACACCTCGGCGCGCGGGGCAGCACGGTGAGTGTCATCCAGAAGTCCACCAGCCGCGACCCGGCGCTGGAGAAAGCATTCGGCGCCGCCGTCGCCGAGCTGTACGCGCAGGCAGCACACTCCGAGGTCAGCGCCGCACTTCAGCGCGCACTGGAGCTGCGCAGTTTCCTCGCCATCGCCGAGGAACAGGTGGCCCACGTCCGCGATCGCGTCCATGGCGCCACTGCCGCCGACCGGGACATGGGCGACCTGTCCGCCGCCGAGCTGCGGTGGGACGCGGACTGGCTGGAGGCGGCGCTGGCCGGCCGCCAGGGCTACGCCGCCGCCCTCGACGAGCTGCTACGAGCCATGCCCCCGACGGTCCAACTGAGCGCACAGCGCGCCGAGTTGAGCCCAAAGGTCACCGCCACTGCACCGCCCGCCCCGGCAGCATCCCGCGCCGGGGCGGTGCGGACCCGTCGCCCCTGAAAGCCACACCGATTGCCCCAGCCTGACGCCGCCACCCACGCCGTTTCCCAGATCGTCGCCCAGCGCATCGAGGCGCTGTACGGACAGCCGCTCGCCGAACTCGAAGCCCTCGCCGGCAACAGCCCTGACGCCACCCTGCTCGGCGCGCTCACCGGCAGCCACAGCGACCTCGACCTCGCCGAACGCAACATCGCCTTCCAGCTGGAGAGGCTGCGCGAACTCACCGCCCTTGACAGGGAGATCGGCCGCTTTACCGCAGGTCACATCCTCGACTGCGCCCGCCGCATCGCCGAGTCCGTTGCCACCCGCGACGCCTACGCCAAGACCACCAGCGCGGTCCTGGGCGGACTGCGCCGCGCACCGGCCCCCGACACCCAACCGTCGGCTGTGCCCGTGCCCGCCGCCCCGGCAGCCGCCCCCGCCCGCACCCGCTGATCTGCCCGCCCCGCTTGAGGAGCCCCTTCCTTGGCCACCACCGGTCTGCCCCACACCACCCAAGACGACCTCTCAGGCGTCACCAAGACTCTGGATCTGCTCGCCCCGCGCTGGAACGTGTGGGTGCTGATGACCCTCTCCGTGAAGCCGCTGCGCTACGCCGAGATCAAGCCGAGGCTGCCGTGGCTGCACGACGGCCAACTCCATCCCCGGCTGCGCCAGCTGACCAACGCCGGCGTGGTCGAACGCACGGAGTACGCCCCGCGCCACGTCACCTACGGACTCACCAGCCACGGCGCCGACCTGCTGCCCGTCCTGGCCGTGATCGCGTCCTGGGGTGACACCTACCTGGAGAAGCAGCTCGTCACCAACAAGAAGACCGGCGAGAAGGAGCCCGAGCGGATCGCCCCGGCCCAGAACATTGACGACACCCTCGCTCTGATCGGCCCGCGGCACGCCACCCCCATCCTGTGGTCCCTGCAGAGCCGGGGCAGCGCGAGCGCCAAGACACTGACCGCCGAGGCCATGCCCGGCTACGGGCTGACGGCCATCTACAAGCCACTGGACCGCCTGGTCGCCGACGGCCTCGTCACGGCCACCGGCACCGGCGACTTCCAGCTGTCCGCCAGCGGCCAGGCCCTCGCCCCCGTCTTCCAGGCGATCTCCGCGTGGGCTGCCCCGCCCGCCAACCCTGGTGCGCGGCCGGTTCGGGGGCAGGGCCCCGCCCCGTCGCAGAACCGTTCCGGCCCTTGGGCGACCACCCCGACCCGCCTTCCGGCTGTTCCCGTACCCGCCGCACCGTCGGCCGGCCCGGCCCTGGCCACCACGCCCCCGGACGGCCCCGCGTGGAAGCCCGGCGACCTCTTCTCCCACCAGATACCCGCCCGCCCCATCACCCCGGCAGGAGGCCCGCGCCGATGACCGCCTCCCTGCCCACCAGCCTCCTGCAGGAACGCCGCGCGATCCGGACCCTGGCCCTGCCGGGCCTCATCCGCCTGATCACCGAGATCGACGACAACGGCCCCATCAGCCACCGGCGCGGCAGCCTGCAGGGCGCCTTCGGCGACCTCACCCCCGGACAACTGCGCCACGCCATCGACACCGCACGCGACCTCGGCCTGGTCCACGCCGACGAACAGGCCCCCGACCGCTACCAGCTCACCGCCAGCGGCGAGGACCTCGCCGAGGTGTACGACACCGCGGCCCGCTGGGCCCGCATCCATCAATTCCCCAGCTGTGCCAGTGACTTCGTCACCCGCGTCCAGTACACCTTCCAGCTGCAGAGCTCCGAGTCGACGACCCACACGAAGACCGAACCCTCGGCGCCGCAGGAGGCGCTGTCCGAGTGGCTCGAGGCGCACCCGCGCGTCCTGCACCAGGCCGGTGTCCGCTCCTCCCGCGCGGCGGAATCGGGGCTCGCTGCGTGAGATCCCGTGTCGGGCCCCGGCATGCCCGCCGGCCGGTCTCCACCCTGCTGCGCGGCATCTATCTGCCACGCAGCACTGACGCCGTAGCGTTCGCGACCGTCACCTACGGCATCCCGCTGCTGGTGCTGGCCACCACCAACTCCGGGGCCCTGACCGGACTTGCCTTCGCGCTCGAATGGGTCCCACGCCTGGGCGCGTTCGCCTTCGCCGGCGCGCTGGTCGACCGCCACGGCACCACCGCCGTCCTGCGCTACGCCTCCGCCGCGCGAGCCCTGGTCGTCCTGGCCGCCGCGTTCATCCTGCCGACGCAGGCGGCGGGCCTCCGCGCGACGGCCACTGTCATGCTGCTCGCCGCGTCCACCGGGATCCTCACCGAGTGCTCGTACATCGCGGCCGAGACCGCGGGCGGGGTCGCGGGCCGTGAGGCCGGCGACCCCGCCCATCGCGTGCAGTCGGTGCTCCTCGGCATCGACCAGGTCGCCACCCTGTCCGGGCCCGCACTCGCCGGCGTACTGCTGCAGTGGACCGGCGCCGCCGGCTTGCTGACGGTGATCGCCGTCTTCTCGCTGCTCACCAGCGTCCTGGCCCCGCGCCAGTACCAACGGGCCAAGCCCGCACGACAGCCGGTACTTAAGGGACTGCACACCGGCTGGTCGACGCTGCGCGCCCTGCCGGCCCTGGGCTGGCTGGTGACCGGACTGACCGTCTCCAACCTGGCCGTCGGCCTGCTGCAGGCCGCCGCCCCGGTCATCATCGTCAAACAGCTCGGTCACTCCACGGCCGACGTCGGGTTCATCTGGTCGATCGCCGCCGTCGCATCCCTCGCCGCGGTTGCCCTGTGCCGCCGGGCCATTGACCGTTTCGGTCTGTGGCCGGTCGGCGCGCTGTCCGCCACGATCGCCGCCACCGCGTGCCTGGCCGTCTCGTTCGCCGGAACCTACGGCACCTATCTCACTCTGATCGCCGTTCTCATGGCCGGCGAGGGCGGCATGACCGTCGTGCTGCGCACCTTGCGCTCCCGCCTCATCCCCGCGGACGTGTTCGGCGCCACCCTGTCGCTGACCATCTTGCTGCTCCTGCTGCCCTTCCCCCTCGCCGGTGTCCTCGTCGCCACCGTGCCGCCCGCCCAGCTCGGCCACGTCATGACCATCTGCGCCGTGCTACAGGCCCTGGGCCTGTTCACCTCTTTTGCCCAGCTGCGCACCACCGGCTTGCGCACCTCCTTCGCCTGACCGTCCCGGTCACCCTCCTGCTCACCCCGGAGTCCGCTGCCATGCCCACGTCCCATGCCCCTGCCGCCCCGTACGCCCTGCCCATATCCCGGCCTTCGTTGCGAGCGGGTTCGCGCCCGACGCTCACCGACCGGTTCCTGGCCTTCGACGCCGAGCACCCGTACGTCTACCGCATCCTGGAGCGCCTGACGGCCGACCGGCTTGCCGCCGGCGCCACCCGGGTCGGATTGAAGGCGTTGTTCGAGGACGTGCGCTGGCAGCTGCCCGGGGGCGTGCGGGGCCTGAACAACTCCTTCACCGCGCTGTACGCCCGAAAGCTGATCGAGGACCACCCCCACTGGGCGCCCGCCTTCGAGCTGCGTCGCCGCCGCACTCCCTGACCCGGCCGCGTACCTCCACCCTCCTTTCCTTCAACCCATTTGGAGCCTTGTTGTCCTCTCGCCCCGTTCTCCTGGTCGTTGCAGCCGCCGACATGGAGGCGCAGGCATATCGCGGCTACTGCCTGGAAAGCGTCGCCGCCCATTACGACGTCGCATTGATCTCCGGCGCCGAGCCGACCTGGGAAAGCGGGTTCCTCGTCGACTTCGAGGTCGCCGACCCCACCGACCAGGCGGCACTTTCGGCGGCCGGGCGTGCTCTGGCGGAGCGGCATCAGCTGGCGGGCGTCATGACGTGGACGGAGTGGTACCTCGTCCCCGTCGCACGCCTGGCCCGCCAGCTCGGTCTGCCCACCACCGCCCCGGAGGCACTCCAGGGATGCCGCAACAAGCACACCTCCCGCACCCTGTTCGCCCGCCACGGCGTGCCCTCCGCCGCGTCCGTGAGCGTGCGCACCGAGCACGAGGCACGCGACGCCGCCCAGCGCATCGGGTTCCCGGTCGTCCTCAAACCTGCCGCGCATGCCGCGAGTATGGGCGTCATCCGCGTCGATGCCGCCGACCAGTTGCCTTCCGCGTACGCCTTTGCTGCCCAGACCGCCGGCTGCGGCGTGGAGAGCACCCAGGTCCTGGTCGAGGAGTACCTCGACGGACCGGAGGTGAGCGTGGAGTGCGTCACCCACCAGGGGCAGACCACGGTGGTCGCCGTGACCCGCAAGACCGTCGGCATGCCTCCGTTCTTCGAGGAACTGGCCCACCTGGTCGACGCGAACGACCCGCTGCGCTCCACCGTGGCCCCGGCCGCCGCAGCAGCACTCGACGCCCTCGGCGTCACCGACGGTGTCAGCCATGTCGAGATGCGCCTGGTTGACGGACGCCCCCGCCTGGTCGAGGTCAACGCCCGGATTGCCGGCGACATGATCGGCCACCTCGTCCGCCTGGCCACCGGCATCGACCTGGCCCGTGCCGCCGCCGATACCGCTTGCGGCCAGGCTCCCGATCTCACCCCCACCCGCAGCCAGGCCGCGGCGATCCGCCTGATCTACCCCGCCTACTCCGGCACCCTCACCGCCCGCCGGATTGACGCCGACTTTGCCGCCGGTGCCGACTGGCTGGAGCGTGTCCGCTTCCAGCGCCAGGCCGGCGACCAGCTCGTTCTGCCGCCTGAAGGCGACATGTTCAGCGCACGCGTGGGCTTCCTGATCACCACCGGGCCGACCGCTGCCGTCGCCCAGGCGCGCGCCCAGGAGGCGTACCGCAACCTCGACGTCCAGGTTGCCCCCGTTCCCCAGGAAGCGGCCGGCACGGGAAGGACCACATGAGCGGCGCCGTCGCCACCGAGCTGATGCGCAGCCGCCGTCTGCTGACGGGCTACTTCGCCAGCCTCGGCATTGTCATGGCCGTGAGGGGCGCACGCATGCCAGCAGTCCAGAACACCGCCCGTCTCAGCACCGGCGGGCTCGCCCTGGTCCTGCTGGCCGCCGCCCTCGGCATGGTCGCCGGCCTTCAGACCGGAGGGCGCCTCGCCCACCCGGCCCGATTCCCGGTGCTCCTGACCGGCGGCGCCATCGCACTCGCCGTCTGTCTCGCCGCCCTCGCGACCTGCCGCAGCCTGGAATCCCTCCTCGCAATGGCGTTCGCCTTCGGCGCCGCGCACGGAGTCCTGGATGTGGCGGCCAATGCTTCAGCGGTGCGCTGCCAGAACGCACACGGCCGCCCGATTATGGCGGGGCTGCACGCTTCCTACAGCCTCGGTGCTCTGGCGGGCGCGGCGGTGGCCGCGCTCACCGCTCACATCCCCCATACCGTCCTGTTCGTCACCGTCGGCACGGTCGCAGTCGTGGCAGCATGCGCTTCGATACGAGCGACCCGTTGTCTCGCCGCATCCGGACTCGAGCCCGTTCGTACCCCCAGCACGTCGAGCCCGACCACACACGGAAGTGTGTCCCGGCCCCGGTTGTGGCTGCTGGGCGCGCTGGCCGCCGCGACCCTGCTGGGCGAGGGGGCCGCCGCCGACTGGGCCGCCGTCCATGCGCACAGTCTTGGTGCGACGGCCGCGGTCAGCGCGGCGGCGTTCGCCCTCTACAGCGCGGCCATGGCCGGCGGACGACTCGTAGGTGACCGGCTCACCACCCGATACGGTGCTCCCGCCCTCGTACGCGCCGGTGCTGCCCTGGCAGCTCTCGGCCTCGCCGCCGGCCTGGCTGGATCCACCATCGCCTCCGCCCTGGCCGGGTGGGCGGTCTTCGGCCTGGGGCTGTCCGTCACGATCCCCAGCCTGATCACCGCCGCCGGCACCGGAGGACCCCGCGCGGTCGCCGCCGTCTCGGTCACCGGCTACGCCGGCCTGCTCGCCGGCCCCGCTTTCATCGGTGCCCTCGCCACCGTCACCTCTCTGCCTCTCGCACTGCTGTTGCCCGCCCTCCTCGCCGGCGCCGTCGCCGCCCTGTCCCGCAAAGCCCTGGAGAACGCCGCCCCTTGACCCGCACCACCGCTTCCCCGACCCCAGTGGATGCCCTGATCACCGACTACAACGGCGTCCCGGGCAGACAGCCGACCACCGCCATGTGGACCCACCTCGCCAGCCTCGCCGAATGGCCCGACGGGCACCTCGATTCCTTCCAGACCGCCTTCTGGGCCCCACGGCAGGCGTACGACGCAGGAGAACTCAGCGACCTCGCGTACTGGGCGCAGGTCCTGGGCCACCACCCCGGCCCGCGGCTGCTGCGCACCCTGCGCGCCGCCGACACCGCGATGTGGATGCACACCGACGACCACATCCTCGACATCCTGCGCCGCGCCCGCGAGCGGGGGCTGCCCATGACACTGCTCTCCAACGCCCCGCACTGCCTGAGCGACGCGCTCGATGCCACCGACTGGCGGCGCGAGCTGATGACCGAGGCCCTGTACTCGGCCCGCCTCGGCGTGTGCAAGCCCCACCCGGCCGCCTACGAACAGGCCCTGAGGGCCACTGGCATTACCGACCCGGGGCGCATGCTGTTCGTCGACGACCGCGCGGACAACTGCGACGCCGCCTCCCGCCTGGGCCTGCGCACGCTGCACTACACCGGTCGCCCCGCCGACCTCGAAGCAGCACTCCTGCCCGCCGGCTGACCCACTCCGACCTCACCCCTCAGGAACCTGTGCCGCTCCACGACGACACCATCGACGGGGACGTCTACGTCTCCCCGCGCCATCTCGCCCTCACCACCGCGATCGGCGACCCCGGCCTCGACCCGCTGCGCAACCTCGGCTGGGAACTTCACCACGACGACCTAGGAAACGCCTATCTGAACGCGCCGGACGGCAAAATCCGCCTCGGCTACCTCCCCGAAGGCGACGACGACGGCCTGTGGCGTATCAACGCCTACAAGGACCCGTTCGGCCCGCCGATCTGGGGCACATGCTTCAACGACTCCTGTCCGACGGAGTTCGTGACCTCATTCACTACATCCCTCGCCGAGGCATACGAGCAGGGGCCGGACAGCTACCTCGCCAGGCCGGTCTCCGGCAGCAAGGACCACGACCCCTTCCTGGCGATTGCTCCGCTGATCAACCGTGGCTGGCTGATCGACCGCCCCCGCTGGGGCGTCTTCGCCGTCCAGTCACCCGACCAGCTAGCCCACCTGGAGTGGACCACCGGCTCCCTCGACCCGGAAGCCGAGCTGACTACCCGTGACGCCCGCTGGCATCTGTGGGCCGGCACCTCCGTCGAGCGCCCCTACTGGTACGCCACCGCCAGCACCGACACCCCCGTCGCCCTGCTCAGGGCTGTTACCGAGAGTCTTTCCGACCCCGCACCCCTGTTGCGCTGGCGTGATGACACCTACAGCTACGTCGAGCAAAGGGCCCAGCTCATCCCCGTCCTCCCGCCGCGACCGGCGACGCCGACCCCGCTGGACGTTCAGCGGACCGCCTCCCGCCGCCCGGCGCTCACCACCTCCAGCGTCCCGCGCTGGAGCACCACCAGCCGCCCCGCCCTGCCCGGATCGCGCCGCTGATCCCGCCGGAGACCTAAATGTCGCTGCACGCCCGTGAGTTCTTCGTGGAACTCAGGCTCCCTTTCACCGACAGTGCGGTCATCGGCGACGTCTACTACGCCATCCCTGTGCCCGGAGGGCCCCTGCGTCTGCGGATCGACTTCAGCCCCACCATCTACGCCGGCGAGTGCGACGGCCTGCGGATCGCAGCCATCCACCAGGATCGAGGCGAACTCGACGCGACGATCCTGCGGTTCACGGAGTACAAGACGTTCGACCACCGCGACTCGACGCAAGGCCGTAACCCGCACAACTCCGGATACGGCATCTTCAGGGAGTTCCGGGACAGACCCGACTGGGTGCCATGGAACGGCGCCCACACCAATGCACTGCGCGATGCGATCGAGCAGTACACCTGCGTCTGGTTCCCCGGCGCATGGAAGGCGTACTCCCCACGTCGTGCGGCCGGCCGCACGACGCAGAACGCGCCGGCCCGGCCATCCACCCGCGGTCCGAGCCGCACCCACTGATCACCACAGCACCAGCCCATCGCAGGAAGCAACGTTGCCCGACGCATTCGACAGCCTCGAACCCGACCAGACAGTGACGGTCTTACCCCGTCACCTCGCGGGTCGCGGCTCGGCCGACCTCCGTACCATCTGGCCCTTCCCCTTCGACGACGACTGGTCGCTCTACCAGCACGCGGAAGACGGATCGGCCGTCGCAAGCAGCCCCTGCCTGCGCCTACGCACCGGCTACGTGCCCGACCCCGACCGGCCCGGCCACATGCAGTGGATCACTGCCGCACACCACAGCCCATTCGGCCCGGCCACCTGGCAGATCACCTTCGACGCCACCACCCCGGTCGAACTGCTGCGGGACACCCACGCCGAACTCCTCGACCTCTACCTCGAAGGCCGCCACAGCACCCAAGATCCCCTGTTCGACGACCGGACGCCACCGCACGAGGCATACGCCCCGCTGCTTGCCCGCGGCTGGAGCCACATGGTCAAGACCGACGGCACCCAGCACTTCCTCGCCCCGGACATCTTCGGCGGAGTTCAGCACAAGTACGCCGAGCCACGCCTCAACACCCCCGCCGAACCCGCCTGGACAGCCTGGGCAGGCTACGCCGACGACCCCCACTGGCGCGTGCGGTTCTCCCGCGCGACCCCCACCACACTCGTCGCGGCCTTCACCGCCTCCCTGCTCTCCACCGAGCCGGTACAGCGCACGGTCAAGGACGTGCCGCTTCGCACCCGCGACCGTGTCTACGTCGCATCGGCGACCGCAACGCCCCAGCAGAAGACCCCTGCGGCGCCGGTCGCCTCGCCGGCCTCGAAGCCGACCGTCCCGCGCAGAACCCGCTGACCAGCCCCCTCCACGGAGCCGCCATGTCCCCGCCCCCCTGGCCCCTTTCGAGACGACGGCCGCCGTCGCACGCCCCAGCGGCAGATAGACCGCCAGATCCGCCCGCTCCGCCGGGGCCGAACGGCTTCTGGCTCACCGATCCGGCCTTCCGCGACCGGCTGCACAGCGCGACCCTGATCATGCTCGACCTCGTCGAAGACGCCATGAACGACGACATCCCGCTCACCGACACCCTCAACGGCGCCCGCCACCACGCCGAAGACATGCTCGGCGTTCCCAGCGCCTACGGCATCCTCGTCGAAGCCGAGGCCGCAGCGCAGATCGTTCAGGCCGCCGGCCTGGATGCTGGATCCCCCTTCGGCCTCGCCATCGCCCAGGGGCTGGCCGGCATCGAGCAACTTCCCGTCGAGCAGCAACAGAAGCTCGTACGCGCCGCTGCCCGCCGGTACGCGATCACCGCGCCCTCCCGTTCGACGGCCCTTCCAGCCTCAGCACCCCCGCGTCCTGCTGCGGGCCGCTCTCGCTGACGCACCGCCCCACTCACGCACCCTCATGTGTCCCGCCCGTTCCACCTTGGAGAGTCCCTTCTTGCGCATCCGTTCCATTCGCAGCCTTCCGGTCGCTGTCGCAGTCGCCGCCACAGTGACCGGCAGCCTGGCCTGGGCGCCGGCCGCCTCGGCCCAGAGCCCCGATCCCACCCCGTCCTCGTCCACTTCTCCGGCTCCTCGGAACGCGGCCGAGGCGGAGCCCGGAGGCGTGACCATCCTGAAGAAGGACCCCGGAGGCGACGTGCTCGCCGGGGCGTCCTTCACCCTGCTCGACTCCGCGGGCAAGGAGGCCGCCAGCGGCAAGACCAATGCCCAGGGGCAGCTCGCCTTCAAGGACCTCGCGCCGGGGGTCTACCGCCTCAAGGAGGTCTCCAGCGGCAGCACACTGCACGACACGGTCGACGACCAGGACGTGATCGTCACTCCCGGGACCGACACACCGCTGACGATCGTCGACCCCTTCAAGGCCGCCTCGGTCCTACTGAAGGCCAAGGACGACAAGACCGGCAAGCTGCTGGCCGGATCCACGGTCAACATCGGCAGCGGCGACAAGACCATCCTTACCCTGACCACCGGCTCCGACGGCACGGCCAGCGGCAAGCTGCCCATCAACTCCCGTACGGGCACCGACTTCTGGGTCAAGCAGGTGAAGGCACCCGCCGGCTACGAGATCTACAAGCCCTCGAAGGCGTTCAAGGCCAAGCCGGGCGATCCCGTGACCGTGACCGTCTCCAACGCCAAGACCGCCACCACCCCGCCGCCCACGGAAAGGCCGACCGACAAGCCGAGCGACAAGCCCACCCCGGACAAGCCCGGCAAGGACGAGGACGTCCCGACGCCGTCCGCCTCGGGTACTCCGACCTCCGACGAGACCGCATCGAGCAGCGCGGCGCCCGCTCCCGCTGGCTCGCTCGCGCACACCGGCGCTGATGCCACTCCGTGGCTGATCGGGGGTGCGGGAGTCCTGATTGCTGCCGGCGGAGGCGCCCTCTTCGCGGCCCGTCGCCGGCGTGCGGACCATTCCACCGATGACGGCTCCGCCGAGAGCTGATCCACCCGCCTCACGGCACGAAGCCCCCGGAATCATTCGCCATTCGACTCCGGGGGCTTCGTCGTGA
Source organism: Streptomyces sp. NPDC020192 (assembly GCF_044388685.1). Lineage (NCBI taxonomy): Bacteria > Bacillati > Actinomycetota > Actinomycetes > Kitasatosporales > Streptomycetaceae > Streptomyces > Streptomyces sp. NPDC020192. The sequence continues at coordinate 90,985 of NZ_JBIRXG010000016.1, forward strand.
GCGCGTGAACGGAGCCGAGCCCATGGTCGGCATTCGAACTCCAGTTATGGCACCCCGATTTGGGCTGATAATTGTCCGCTCCACCGTGCCCGGAAAATCACCCCGATGATCCGCTCCGCCCGCGCCCTGACCTGAGGATCAGGATGCGCCAGCGCCGCGGCGAACAGCACCGTCAGCAAGGCCGGCGGTATCAGCGGCGCGGCTATCTTCCACAGCCCATCGGGGACCAGGTCCCGCGCAAGATCCACAGCCATGGCGGACGATCATGCCTCAAGTGGCCACTGCGGTGCGGGGATAGCAGTTGGTCAGCGACTCTCACGACTTCTAACCTGCTCGAATGATCGAAGATGGCGCAGTGGTACGCGTGGGAGACCCCGGACCGCGACCGGTCCACCTGCTTTTCTCCGAGCCGACGAGACCGTTCGGGGGTGATCCCACACTCGACTTCCTTGTGAAAGCTCGCGGGCAATGGGTGAGCGTCGAGACCCTGGTGCGGACGTGGGACGGCGACGGCATCGACACATTCCTCGCGACGCTGGCCGAGGACTTCCGCGGTTGGAAAGGGGCGCGCACCTGGCGCTCCCTGGAACACGACCTGACAATCTCGGCGGAACACCGCCCCGGCGGCTACGTCCACCTCACGTGGGGCATCCACGACCGGCCTCCGTCCGAGGAGTGGCACTTCGAGACCACCACCGTGCACACGGCCGGCGAGGAGATGCGAAACCTCGCCGCCGAGATCCACACGTTCCTCACGAGCACGGTCGAGTAGCTGGAGCACCACGTGAGACAGCCTCTAAAGCTGGGGCGCATTCTTCCAGTTCTTCGACACCATGGTTCCCGCTGGCGTATTCCTTAGTAGCCCCTCCCAGTTCGCGGCGGCCATGTGGGTGGACCACCGAAACTGTCCCGCGACCGACAACCGGTCTGCCAAGCCGGTTGTCGTGAGGACAGCGAACTGGAGTAGCACGCTGAGGGCGTTCGTGGCGTGGTGTGAATGGATGGAGATCCTGCCAGTCGGAGTCAGCGTCACGATCCCCGCATAGGCGGGGGGCTTCTGAGCCTTGTCCTGGTGAGCGAAGCCGTGACGAACCTTGACCATGGCATCCAGGAACGAGGAGGCGTCGGGTCCCCGGTACGTCGTGGCTCCGACGCGCCAGTTGCTGCCCTTTCCGAGCTCGGCCGGGGCAACGTCCACGGCCCAGTCCCAGTCGGATGTCGGGTCGTATCGGAAGAAGGTCCAGTAGAGCTTGCGCAGGTTGTAGGGACTCGGGGTCTGCACCATCCCTTTCTTGCCGTCGATCTGGTACCAGGGGGCTGGTGGAGTGGCCTGCGGATCGAGTGGCTGAGCGGTCAACGCGAGATCTTCATTGAACGCTTCGAGCGCCCCGACGGCGGCCACCACGACAGCGCGGTTGAGGGAGGAGTGCTGCTTGCCGGGTTGCCCGCCACCAGGCTTCCCCTGCGCGCGGCGGTCCGCGGTCGTCTGCCGGAGCCGCTCTTGGATCACATCATGGATGCGCTGAGCGTCACTCAGGTAGTCGATCATGCGATCCAACGGACCCTGGAGGGGATGAAGCGCCATGTAGTACTTCCGCTCGGTATTGGGGCCCGCACGGTTCACCAAGTGGGCCGTACTGCGGGCTAGTTGATGGAGATGCCACCCCGAAATCTACTTGGCTAAGCACCCGGAGCGATGAAGGTCTATCTCTCCCCGGTGCACGGCACTTCGCGGCAGCTCCAGTCGGCCGTCACTGGTGGTAGTAGCTCGCAAACTCAGGACAGGTGACAACTATGGCGCTCAGGCGGTGACGACCACCGTGCTCAAGCGGACGACGAACCACAGGTCGCTGTAGGACTCCGGTGACAACTATCTCGACCAGTCACAAGACGAGCCTCGTGTGCGATGCGCCGTACGCCCCCTGCCGTGGCGTGATGCGGGCAGGCGCCCTCGGTTCGGAGGGGTTGGTAGGGGAAGATTACGGCGGCGGTCCCAGTTCCATGCCCTGGCCCCGCTGTTGAAACAGTCCGGTGTGACGGCGCGCTACCTCGGCTGGCTGCGGCGCCCGCAGTTGTGGAAGGCGTTCGCCGAGCACGACGTGCTCGTCATGCCGTCCACCACCCTGGAGGCCATGGGCCTGGTCGCCCTGGAAGCCCAAGCCTGCGGACTGCCCGTGCTCTACCAGCCCGTCCCCGGCCTCAGCGAGGCCCTGGCCGCCTCCGGGGTCGCCACCGACTTCACCCACACCGCCGCCCTCGCCCGCGAGATCGACCGCCTGCGGACCGCCCCCGGCCTGCTGCCCGCCCTCCGCCAGGCCGGACACGACAACGCCGCCCGCTACCCCCTCTCGGCGACCGCCCAGGCCCTGTACGACCTCGCCCGCCAGCTCACATGAGTCGCGCCACTGCACGATCCGGCCCACCCTGGTCACTACGCTGACCGGCGGGATGCCCACGGCGAACAGGGAGACCATGACGTACGCGATCGAACGCATCGAAGCCCTGCTGGACGAAGGCGTCCGCGACAAGGTCTACCCCGGCGCCGTGTGGGCCGTCGGCACCGCCTCCGGCATCCACGCCTCCGGCACCGCCGGCGTCCTCGACCCCGACCAGCCGGATGTACGGATGCGGCCGGACACCGTCTTCGACGCCGCCAGCCTCACCAAGATCCTCGCCGTGTGGTCGTCCATCGGCGCCCTGTGGCAGGACCGCGTCCTCGACCTCGACGCCCCGCTCGGCACCTTCTGGAATGAGGTCACCGGGCACCCGCTCGGCGCCGTGACCTCCCGGCAGCTGCTGACCCACACCGCCGGCGTCCCGCTGCGAGCCCAGCTGAAGAACCTGTACGGCACCGACCCGCAGGCCGTTCGCGACGGCGTCCTGCACGAGGTCCTGCACCGGCCGCCGGGCGAGGCCGTGGAGTACACCGACCGCGCCGCCCTCATCCTCGGCTACCTCGCCGAACATCTTTCCGGGACGCCCCTGGACCAGGTCGCGGCCGAGCGAACCTGGCGCCCGCTGGGCATGGACACCACCCGCTTCGGCCCGCTGCCCGCCGGCCTCGCCGCGAAGTGTGCTCCGACCGAGCTCGACCAGGACACCGACACCCATCTCAAGGGCGTCGCCCACGACTTCTCCGCCCGCCTCCTCGGCGGAGTCTGCGGCATCGCCGGCACCTTCACCGTCGCCGACGACCTCGCCGTCTTCCTGCGATACATGCTGGACCCCACGATCGCTTCTCCCAAAGCCGGCTTCGGCAGCGAGTGGACCGCCCACTCCCTGACGATCCAGACCGGCCACCTCCAGCCCGAACGCGGCCTGTTCTGGCACCCGGCCCCCGGCGCCACCACCGCGCAGGACGCCTGGGTCCACTACGGGTTCACCGGCACCGGCATGTGGATCTCCCCTCAGCAGGACCGCTGGGCGATCCTGCTGACCAACAAGATCTACTACACCCGGGACCGCCAGCCCCTGACGGACATCCGCAACAGCTTCCGGGGACTCGCCTTCGTATGACCCGGCGCCCCAGCCGAGTCAGGCGCCGACGCCCGTCTCGACCGTGGCGTGATTCCAATCATCCGCACCCTCAGACACCCCTGAGCAGCAGTTTCGTAGCCCGGCCCTGTGACACCCCTGCAAGCGGCGCACACGGCCGGGGCCACGCCAGAGCCGTCAACAGCGTCCCGGCGATCATCGCAGCGGTGGCACACTGATGGGCTCAACTTGCCCATCACGCTCGGGAGATCACCTGATGAACGCCACCTCAACCGCCGGCGCCCAGCGAACCGAACCAGCCGAGGATCGCACCGGCGGCTGCCTCTGCGGTCGCATCCGCTTCACTGCCCAGGGCCCCGCAGTCTTCCCTCACACCTGTGAATGTGGACATTGCCAAAAACTCGGCGGCACCCCCGTGATGTGGTGGGTGGGCTTCAAGACGATCACCTGGATCGGCGAGGGTGGCGAGCCGACCTGGTACGAGACCTTCCCCGGTGAGGCGAAGCGCGGGTTCTGCCCGACCTGCGGCAGCCGCGTCGCGGCGATCGACAGCGACATCCCGGAGATCGGCATCAACGTCACCGCCCTCGACGACACCAGCGGCGAAGACCTCGTGCCGATCCACGCCTCCTTCCACGACAACGTGCCCTGGATGTCCATCACGCTCGCGCCCGACCCGCAGAGCCGCGCGTGATGCCCGGCGGGCATCACCCTGGTCCCTCCGCGGGCACGAGTGGCGAACGTCGGCTTCCCTCTGATCGTCACCTGAATCGCCCCGGCTGATGGGCCCGAGCGGGGCCCGCCAGTGCGTGCGCGCGGTGCACGATCATGTTGACCGAGCCGTGGTCACGTTCGATGTGCCCCTCCAGCAGCACCGCGGGTGCGCCGAGGACTGCTTCTCGCGTACGTTCCCAGACCGGGGGAGAGAAGACCAGGTTGATCATGCCGGTCTCATCCTCCAGGGCGCCGAACGCCACCCCCTTCGCTGTTGGGGGCCTTTGGATGTACTTGGCCAGTCCGCCGACCCGCACCCGGGTTTGGTCTGCCAGGTCACGAGCCTCGCGTGCGGGCTGCGCCCCGTGCGAGGCCAGCAGGGTACGGAGATGCTGCGCTGGATGGGCGGTGGCGCTGGCGCCAGACGCGTCGAGGTCGGCGCTGGTGGCCTCGGCCGCGGTCATGACCGGCAACTCCGGCGCGGGCACCAGGTCGCCCAACCCCGGAAGGACGTCTTGGGATTCGCCGGTATAGGCGCCGGCCGACCACAGTGCGGTGCGCCGGTCCACGCCGAGTCCATCGAACGCCCCGGCGGTGGCCAGCTGTTCCATCAACCTCGCTGACAGTCGCGTGCGGCGGGCGACATCGGCCACCGAGCGGAAGGGCCTGGTGCCGCGCGCGGTCAGGATCCGATGGGCGATCTCCTCGCTGATCCCGGTTACGGAGGTCAGTCCGCGGCGGATCGCCGGCCGCTGCTCCGGCTGATCGGCGTGAGGCTCGAGCGTGGTGTGCGCGCCGGAGTGCTGAATGTCGACACTGCGGACCTCGATGCCATGGTGCTTGGCGTCCTGGATGAGAGTCTGAGAGTCGTAGAAACCCATCGGGAGATGCGCCATAATCCCCGCAAGCATTGCGTGCGGAAAGTGGTACTTGACCCATGCGCTGGCATAAATGATGCCCGCCATCGACTGGGCGTGAGACTGCGGGAATCCGTAATCCGAAAACGCTTCTATCATGCCCATGATGAGCTCGGAGGCGTCGCGGTCGATCCCCTTGGCGGCCATGCCGCCGAGCAGGCGTCCGCGCAGCTTCGCCACCTTTTGCGGGGAATGTTTGGCGGCCATCGCCTTGCGGAGGCGATCTGCCTCGCCCGGGGTGAAACCCGCACAGTCGATCGCCAGGGCCATGGCCTGCTCTTGCCACAAAGCGACCCCCAGCGTTTTGGAAAGCGCTGGTTCGGCTAGCGGATGCGGATAGGTGACTGGCTCCAGGCCGGCCCGCCGTCGCAAATAGGGATGTTTTGATCCGGCTTGAATCGGGCCCGGTCTGATGATTGAGGCGGCTACCGCGAGATCCTCGAAACAGCGGGGCTGAAGCTGCGGCAATGTTGAGACCTGCGCCCTTGACTCGGCCTGGAAAACGCCTATGGTCTGACCTGCGGCAATCATGGCGTACACGTCCGGGTCGTCCTGCGGAATCGAGGCCATGTCCACGCTGACTCCGTGGTGTTCGGCAATGAGGTCGCACGCTGTGTGCAAGGCGGCCAGCATGCCCAATCCCAGGATGTCAATTTTCAGAAGGTGGGCGGCGGCCACATCATCTTTATCTCCTTGCAGGACAGAGCGGCCCTCTCGGGTGGCCCATTCAACCGGCATGATTTCCCCGATGGGCTGGCGGGTCAGTACCATCCCCCCGACATGGATGCCCAAATGCCTTGGCAGGGTGTGGAGTTGACTTGCGAGGGAACGCACGTCGCCCGGGATATCGGCCTCGGGCCCCGGTGGCTCGTGGTGAATATGGCGGGTCATCTCATTGATACGTGCCATGGGATAGCCGAGTGCACGCGCTGAATCCCGGACGCTGAGGCGGGGTTGGTAGGTGATGAGGTTCGCCACCTGAGCGCAGTGCGACCTACCATATTTGGCATACAGGTACTGGATCACCTCTTCCCGGCGGTCGTTCTCGAAATCGATGTCGATGTCCGGGTCGGTCTTCTCGGCGTGCAGAAACCTTTCAAAGAGCAAGCCGTGTTTGAGTGCGTCGACGGAGGTGATGCCCAGCGCGTAGCAGACCACCGAGGAGGCGGCGCTGCCACGCCCCTGGCACCAGATCCCCTGCTGGGTCGCGTACCGCGTGATGTCCCAGCAGATCAGGAAGTAGCCCTGCATGCCCATGTCGGTGATCACGGACAGTTCGTAGTCGAGCTGTTTCCACGCCGCCCTGGTGGCCGGGTCGGTGCGCGGCCCGTACCGGCGGGCGCAGCCTTCCTCGGCGAGGTGGCGCAGATAGCTCTCGGGGGTGTGCCCGGTGGGCACCTCGAAGTCCGGCAGCTGCGGGCGCAGTTTGCTCAGGTCGATGATGCTGCTGCGGGCGAGGTCGACGGTGGATGCGACGGCCTGCGGGTAGCGGGCCATGAGGATGCGCATCTCCTCGGCAGTGCGCAGATGTGCCGTGGGGGCCGGCGGCAGCTCCCCGACCGCGGAGTCGAGGTTCTCGCGACGGTGCAGCGCCGTCAGTGCCGCCGCCAGCCGCGCGGACCGCGGGGCCGCGTAACGGACTGCGTTCGTGGCCACCACCGGCAGTCGCCATCGCTCGGCCGCCGTGTGCACGGCGGCGTTGCGCGGGCCGTCTTCGGGCAGCCGGTGATCGACGAGTTCGGCGTGCAGGTGGGTGCGGCCGAAGAGGTCGACCAGCCGGTCCATCCGTGTGTGGACGGCGTCGGTGTCGTACGCGGCCTCGCCGATGACGGGGCAGCCGGTGAGGATCGCCCAGTGGCCCTCGTGCGCGGCAGCCGACAGGGCGTCGAGGTCGTAGACCGGGGCGCCCTTGGCGCCGGCCAGTTGGCCGGCGCTGATCGCCGCGGACAGCCGAATGAAGCCCAGAAGGCTGCGGGCGATCACCACGATCGACCCGAGCCCCTGGTCCAGGGTGAGTTCGGCGCCGTAAACGGTGCCGATGCCGTACTCGCTCGCGGACTCCGCCAGACGTCTCGCGCCGTAGAGCCCGTTGGTGTCGGTGATCGCCAGGGCCTCGATACCGAGGCGGACGGCCTCGGCGACCAGCTCTTCGACGTGGTTGGCGCCGAAGAGGAACGAGCCGGCGGAGTGCACGTGCAACTCTGCCCAGCCGCCGCCGACGGGCCTCGGCGTGGCGCGCGTAGCGGGGAATTGCAGGACCTTCCCGCGACGGTCTTCAGCCATAGAGCGCCTCCACCGCCCACTGGCCGTCCTGGATGCGCAGCAGCCAGGCGCGGCCGTCCGCGCAGGCGACCTGCAGACGCGCCAGGCGTCGGGCCTGGGCGGGGATCCACCAGTCCTCCAGCACCGGCCAGGGTCCGGTCCACCCGGTCACCGCCACCGGCGCGGCACCGTCGATGGACAGCCCGGCCGGGGCCTGGGTGAGCAGGGTGCGTCCGCTCACCCCGACCGGGCCACCATCTGCCCCGATCACCTGGGCAGGGCGCGGGGTGGGGTAGACGACGGCCGGGTGCGGGGCCGGCAGCCGGCCCGGCCACGTCCCCTCCATCAACGGGCGCGAGCGCGCATCGCCGTACGGGATGTCCACGATCCGCTCGCCCGGCCCGCGGCCTCCGGCGAGTTCCTGACGCACCACCGCGCGGTGGCCGAGCATCGCCTGCAGCTGCCCCGCAGCGTGCTCCAGTTCCTCCGGCGCGATCCTTGGCCCGAACAACAACGACTGCCGGCCGGTCGCCGCCGACAGTCCCTCCGGGACCAGCCGCAGTGTGGTGATCCCCGCCGCGGCGGCATCGAGCTGCCCGGTCTCGGCCCAGGCGGCGATCTGCCAGCGCACCCGCTCGGCCACCGCCAGCGCGGAGAGCCGACCCTCGTGTCGCCACAGCCGCGACAGGCGCAGCCCGGACGCGAGTCCCACTTCGACCTGCAACCTGGCGCACACCGCACCGGCCCGCGCGAGACGGACGTGAAGCTGCTCGGCGAGCGCCTTGGCGATGAACGCGACCGGTTCAAGGTTGTCCTCGGGCGGCTCGAACGTCTCGGCCACGCTGTAGTCACGATCCGCCCCGGACACGTTGAGTGGCCGGGCCTCCAGGCCGCGGGCGGTGCGCTGGGCTGCGGCGCCGTCGTGTCCGAACCGGGCCAGCACTCGCTCACCCGGCAGCGCCGCGAACATTCCCAACGTGGTGATGCCCAGGCGGGGCAGCAGCTGAGACAGCCGTGGGCGGCCCAGCACCCCCACCGGATACGGGGCCAGAAAGCTGGCGGTCTGCCCGGCCGGCACCAAGTCCCCGACCTGCCCGGCCCGAACCGCCAGCGCAGCGGCGAACACAGTGTCCGCCGCCCCGGTACGTGATGCGACCCCGGCCTCGGTGAGCACCGTGGTGATGTGCTCCACGAGAGCCTGTTCGCCGCCGAAATAGCGGGCAGGTCCGCGAGCGGGCACCGCGACCAGGCCAGGCCGCAGGACTTCCATGTGCGGAGCGACACGCTTCTCCAGCAGACGCACCACCGGCTCGAACGCCCGCACCTCCGCCTCGGGGTCCCGGTCGAGCAGCCTGAGCTGGGGGCAGCGACCGGATGCCTGGCGCACCCGCATCCCACGCTTCACGCCCTGCCGGCGAGCCTCCTTCGAACAGGCCACCACACGCTCCCGCGCGATGATCGCCACGGGCTCGTCGTGATCCGCACCCGCCGCCACCACGGGCCAGTCCATCGTCCAGATCGCTAGTGCACGCACAGCCGGCTCACCCCGCGGTGACGGGCCGCAGCGGCACGACATCCGCGCCGACGGTGGCGGCGGGCCCAGTGATCAACTGCACCGAACCGTCCGGCCCCGGCAGCCACACGTCGGCATGCCGCGGCTGCGTCGCCGCACCCCGACCGGCAACCATCAGACGGACGCGGCGGCCGGCGAGCATACCGAAGCCGTTCCCGAGTCCGTCCCAGCGGGCCTCGGTCACCCGCAGCCGCAGCTGCGCCTCCGGCCAGTCCTGCCAGGTCAGCAGCGTCGTGCCGGATCGCCGCAGGCGGGCCGCGATACGGCGACTGGTACGCAAGGCCACCTGTCCCACGGGGCCGAGCAGGACCACCGGCGCCGCCTCGCACACCGTCGCCAGCACCTCGGGCCACCGCCGTCCCGGCTCGGGTACGGCCAGCCCGCACGCCAGGTCCAAACCAGCATCCGCCGCCGCGAGCCCGCCGAGCTGCGGCAGACCGACCGCTGCCCAGGCGCCGCCGTCGGTGGCGGCCTCCGCGGCCAGCGCGATCAGCAGCGGCAGGTCGCCCCCAGCGCTCACCACCGCGCCGCGGGGCAGCTTCCCGCCCGGGAGCAGGCTGGAGAGCATGCCGGACTCGACTCCGGTCGCCTCCGGAGTCCCTCGCTCACCAGGCGAAACGACGTGCATGAACACATGTTCGATTCCCTGTGCGAGAAATGCAAGCGGACGAATGCCACGCCACACGCACGAGCTGTCGTGACCGGCTGCGGTTGACGCTCCGGCGAAAGGAGCGGCAGTCGTGAACGGCCTCACCCGCAGCGCCGGACTGGCCCCGTCGGACACAGCTATCGCGAAGCGGCGGCGCCCTGGATGACCATCACGCTCGCGCCCGACCCGCAACGCCAAACGTGAGGGTCTGCGGCGAGCCTCCACGCATGACTCACGCGCGGATGGGATTGGCGGATCTGATGACCGACCCTCACGACTGTGACCACCACTCATGCCGACAGGCCGCCGTGATGTGGTTCGAGCCCTGCGCCGGTCCCGATGATGGCCGCCGCTTCTACGCGTGCGATGGTCACGCGGGGCTGTTCGCCCGGAGCGTGGCTATGGCGTCGACCGTAGGCGGAAGGGCCGTCTGAGAGAGACTCGCCGTGCTCCCCGCCTACTGTGGAGGGGCAACGATCTCTTCTGGGAGCACAACGAGTGACAGCGTCTATGGAGCGGCTCTGCGACTGGGTCGTCAATAAAGACAAGGTCTGGGTCCACGGGGACCGGATCACCGACGGCCACGTCGCTCTCGACATGCGCCTCACCCCAGGGCTCGATCCTGGCGAGGTAGCCCGGGATGGACAGTGGGTCCTCCGCAAAGCGCAGCCCTCACGCTGGGTGGCTGAGCAGCACCCAGACCTCTCAGGCGTCATTCCGGACCCGGCCGACGGCTCGGACTGGAGCGAGGTCGCTTGGTCGGCCTGGGTGACCCGTGGCCTGCGTATCGGTGCGCTCCGGGGCGCCGCGGTGGCAGTGGACCACGGATGGCTCTCTCGCCTCGAATCCGGCTACCGGATCGAGGGGGCTCCCGGACACGGGGTCCTGCGGATCGTGACCAAGAAGCCCGAGCCGTCGCTGCTGTCGGGCGGTGCCGCGTACCGAACGGTGGTCGGTGTCGTGATGCCCACCCCGATCGAGGGTTCGGGTGCGGTCCTTGAGGCCATCGTGCAGGACCTGAACGTCTAGGTTTACCGGGTGAGCAAGCGGCCTCAGCTTCCAGGTGATCCCTCCGACCTGTACCTGCGCATCTCCTACGACGACGAACTCTGGGACACCCCGCAGGCCGACACGCTGGAGCGATGGAGCGTGTCCGTCCTACATCGCCGGCGTGTGCACGACGGAGGCCAGGGCCCGGCAGTGTCGAGCAGCTGCGTCACCGCGGAGTGCCCCGCGTGCACGGTCGAGGACGCCACCGTGGGGTCGATGACGTTCTACCGGGTGCACCTCGACGGCGCCCGGAATGCGTTCCGGGCGATGGAAGAGGAATCCGAGGAGCTGTACGAGACCGCCCAGGTGCTCCTCGATCCCGAGACGGGCTTCTTCGCCAGCGAGGTCAGCGAGCTGCTGGAGTACGTCGGCTCCGGACTGCTCGTCATGGACCGGGTGACGCTGGATCCTCCGTGGCGTGGGCACGGACTGGCGGCCGTACTCGGCTGCGAGGTGATCCACCGGCTCATGGCCGGCTGCCGGGCCATCGCCTGCTCACCCGGCATCACCGACCTCAGTAGTCAGCGTCTGACGGACCAGGCCGAATGGGACCGCGTGAACGCCAAGATCGCCCAGGGGTGGCAGAGCCTCGGGTTCCGCCTCTACCGCGACAACGTCTATCTCCTCTCGCCCGCCTCGCAGGACCTGGAGGAGCAGCGCGGCGCACTTCGAGGGCGGCTTGCGGAACTCGGTGCGTCCTGGCGGACTGGGACATCATGACGGGCGTCGCCGCGGCGAGAGACGGGCACCCCCAAGGAAAGCTCCAGCCCCGACGGCGGGTCAAGTTGATGGCACAGCCGGTCCGTCTTACGGCCGGGGCATTTCCTCAGGGTGTAGTCGGCCCGCCGGGACCGGTGGGCGGGAGGTCCAAGTTGGCGAGCTGAAGTCACGCCTGCGGGGCGGCGCGATCTGCTCCACCCCGAAACCTGGCCCTCTTCTCGAAGTGATCAGACCTTGGCCTTGTGCCACGGCGCGGCGGGGTCCGAGAGCGTGTCGAGGATCAGCTCGCACCAGGTCACGGCAGCATTGACCGTCAGGCGGGCGTGACGCACTCCAAGCCCAGACGGTGCGCTCGCCTGACCGTGACCGCTGCCGAAGCCCTGGTTGCGCAGTTCGGCGACGCCGACTGCGATGTTCACCGACCCCGAAAGGATTCTCTTCACGGCCTTGCTGCCGTCGGGCCCATCAGGAGCCGAGCCAGCGTCGAGCTTCAGCGCCTTCTGGACCGTGCTGATCAGGGCTGGAAGCGCGGCGTTCCGGTCGACCTCGATGTTCAGCTCCCCAAGAGCGGTCTTCGCCGTTGCCTCGATGAGCTGCTTGGCCGCGCCGATGGCCCCATGGGGATCGGTGGTCAGGTCCCTCCGAATGCGCTCCAACTCGATCGTGATGCCGGAGGCGTCGCTCAGGGTGCTGAGGTCGCGGACCAGCACTGGGGGGTTGGACCAGGAGATCCTCCCCTCCTTATCGAGAGTGAAGCCGTCCCGCTCCAAGCGGACCCTGATGTCGTCAAGCCACTTCGGAGTTCCCTGATCGTCCGGGTTCCGGTACGCGCGGATGAAGTCCTCGAAGACCAGGAGTACTCGTCGAATCTGGTTCGGATCCGACCAGTCCACGCCCTCCGCATAGAGCATGAATTCAGTCCGCCGCTGGCCTGAGTCCTGGTACTTCAGCTCATCTGGCGGGATGGGCGCGAACCCGTGGTCCTCCCACAGCTCAGCCACAATCCGGACGGTCAGGTCCGTGGCCAGAGAGCGGAAGGCGTTGCGGGTCGCCGGGCTCACCAACTCCCGCCGTGCGGTGACGGTCATGGTCTGAAGATAGGAGCAGACCCTGACACCGTCACTGTCTTTTCCCAAGGTGACGTCTGATCCACGCCGCGCCCGTCTGACCAACCAGTCTCGGGTTGCGGCTGATCGGCCACTGGGTGGCCATTGGTCGTGAGATTCGGCCACGGAATCTGAGATCTCACATTGGGTGTCAAAGGACAGTTCGCCGGTGGCAGACAAGGAAGATCGCCCAAAGGACTGGTGGACGCTGCAACACCATGTCAACCTGAACGACCTTCGGGAAAACCACAGGTCAGAGAGGTGATGTCGTGGCTTTGGATGCGGCCCAACCCGGATTCGCCACCACGGTCGCGGCTCTGCGGCTCCGCTCCTGGAAGCTCGGTGCCGGCCAGGCGATGGAGGTGATCGACCAGTTCTCGGAGGCCGATTTCACTCACATCGTCGACGACCGTGCCGACGTGCACGTTGGCTCGCGCGACGGCCGGTTCTACCTCGGCCACTTCCCGAACGGCCGGCCCGGCGGCGCCGACAAGGACTGGGTGACGGGCGAGGGCTGGGTGATCGCAGTCACCGGCACCGCGAACGCCCCCGGTTACCGAATCGCCTTCGGCACGGACACGCCGGCGGAGATCGTCGCCGATGCTGTGGCCCGGATCCTGTCCACCTCCCGGCCCCTGTGACCGGCACGTCCCCCTCCCTACATACGCGCCGCGTACCCTGCCCCTGCTCGCGCGGCCTCGTCCGCTACCGCTAGGAGAACGCCTTGAACCCGCACTCGCCCGAGATGACCGTCGGCGACATCCTCGACCTGCTGTCCGCCTGCGACCGGGACACACCCGTCCGTCTGGCCATCAACCCCTTCTTCCCCATGGCCCACCGTCTGGGCGGCGTGGAGAAGACGGTGGACGAGCACGGCCAGCCGATGGTCTACATCGCCGAGTCCCCGGAGGCCGAGCAGTTCGGCCCCCTGCCGCCCGCCGTAGCCATCGCTCTGACCTGGCAGGGGCCGGTCGAGGCACCCGCGCGCCGCCGACGCGGCGCGGCCAGGCCGAACAACGGCCAGTGATTCACCCCTGAACTGACGGAGGCGCCTCTGCACCCGCACCACCCCATCGATCCCTCCCGTCCCGCCTCGCCGGACCCGATGTACTGGGTCACCCCTCGCCACCTGGCCGGTGACGACGGTGTCCTCGCCGAGCGGATCGGTGACACCCTGACCGACCTCGGCTGGCGTATGTGGCCGACCTCCCGCAACACCCTGCTCTATGTGAGCCCCGACGGCCTGCGCGGCGCCGAGTGGATCCTCGCCGCTTACCCGTTCGAGCTGGGCGGCCTCCCGGTGGCCTGGCAGCTGTCGGCCCGTCCGCACCATGCCTCGGCCCTGACCGAGTGGAACGCGTACTTCACCGCTGGCGTTCCGCACGAGGCGCTCACCGATTTCCTGCTTGCACTCGACGCCAGCGAGACCCCCGATGCCGGGCTCGAGAACGCCGAGTCGGTACTCACCGCGCTCAGCGCCCGAGGCTGGCTGCGCGACATGGACCGCCCGCGTACGACCGCCACCGACCCGGGCTTCTCCACGAACGTCTCGCTGGAGATGCTGCCGCCGCTCATCCACGACGCCGACCCCCGCGATGATCTACTGGGGTGGCAGGCGTGGGCGGAGCCCGTGCTCGGGGCACCGTACCTGTGGTGCGCGAGCTTCAGCGCGAGCGCCCCGCACGAACTGGTCGCGGCCTTCGCCTCCTCGCTCGCCGCACCCGGCCCGGTACCGCGCCGCACGCTGCCCGAGGGGGCGGAGGACCGTCTCACCGTCGTACGCCGCGGTTGACCGGCTGCTCATAGCCGGTGACCGTGGCGAGGGATCGATGGGGTGATGCCCCCCTTCTCCCAGGCCCGGCACCAGCTCACCTGACGCCACCCTGGAACCAAGATGAAGGCCGTGCCTAGGATCGCCGTCGTGGCAGGCAAAGTAATCGGCAAAGGACCCTTGCGCGGCTACCTCCTGGAGGAGGTGCTGGCCTGGTTGTTGCGGTCCAGCGGCTTCGAAGTCCTCACGGCCGACGACGACAAGGACAAAGAGCCGTGGAAGGTGCTGAAAGCGGACAAGAACGGACTGCTGGTCCGTGGACGCGGGGCATGGCACCAGGTCGATGCGCTCGGACAGTTCCGGTACGTTCCGCCGTTCTCCCTGCCGGTCCGCTTGTTCGTCGAGGCAAAGTACCTGACTACAGCTCCAGTTGGTCTGCCCACCGTACGCAACGGCCACGGTGTGATCCACGACGTGAACGAGGGCGAGACCACCACGCTCACCGCCCCGGGGACCGGCCGGCCACGGACGCGATACCGCTATAGCTACGCGATCTTCTCCACGTCCGGCTTCAGCCCGGAGGCACAGGACTACGCGCTGGCCCACCAGATATCCCTGATCGACCTCTCCGCACCGGACTTCGCCGTACTGCGGAATCTCGTCAAGACCACGGCCGATACCATTCACGCAGTTCTCGAAGACACTCCTGCGGCCGAGCGGCCGAAGGTGCACGAGATACGGACGTATCTTCGCGGGCCGCTGCTGGAAATGGACGCGGGCGACGTGGACCTGCCCGATGCGATTCGCGGCCCACTCGATTACTTGGCTCAGGCTCTGTACAGCCGGTCGCAACTGGGTCTTGTCCTGGCCTTTCCGGCAGCGCCGTTCGTCCTGGGACTGGCCTCGGATGATCTGTACGCCTTCGTGGATTACGCGAGAGGGCACCCCACGCACGCGGTGCGTCTGCGTCGCAGCAATCAGGCAGCGTCACATCCCGTTTGGGAACTGCGCTCCGCAGAGCACCCGGAGGCATACGCGTTGCGGTTCGGTCTGCCGGAGCGGGTGGAAGCCTGGATTGTCCAGCAGGACGAAGGAATGCCCTCGCGAACCCGGTACATCAAGCGCAGCATGCTGTCGACCATGACCCTGTACTGGATGCACGGGGAGCATGCGCAGACCTTCCAACTCCGCTACGAGCCAGGCGAACTCCGTCTCGACGGCTGATTGCCTGATACGACGAAACCCCGGTGTCCGGGCCTGTCGGGAGGACAGGCCCGGACACCGGGGCAGGTGGAGGAGTGGATCAGCGTGTGGTTCGCGCTTTGGCGAGCGCCTTGTCCAGGTGGGCATCCACGAGGCTCGGCGAGCCGGAGACGATCACCAGGATGTTGCCGGTGCGGATCGCCGTCTGCTTGACGACGCTGCGCTGCCCGCCGGCGGAGAAGGTGAGCAGCTGGCTCCACTGCTCGTCGCCGAGGTCCGGCGCGGCCGACTTCTCGGTGCCCATGTCGACGACGGTGGTGCCCGACGTCACCTGGTAGGAGGGGCAGGAGAGCATCGCGTCGAAGACCTTCCCGATGCCCTTGGACAGCTTCGTCGGGCTGTCGCTGTAAAGCTCTTCGCTGACCTCGGAGCTGCTGCTGCCGGTGTAGGTGAAGGACGCCTTCGCCTTGCGGGTGAAGTCAAGGCCAGCACCGGTGGCCGTGTCGCCGCCGAGCTTCTCCAGCGCCGGGCAGCCGATGACGGCGAGGTCGTCGTTGCGACGAGCGGGCTCGGCCTTGCGGGTGTAGCCCTCGCCCAGGTCGCTCTCGTTCAGCAGCCGCTGGTTCAGCTGGGCCGAGGACAGCGGCGCGGATGTCGAGGACGTGCTACCGCCCCGGTGCGCGGGTACGGAGGACGTGGCCGAGGCATCGGCGGGATCGGCGTGGCTGGAGCAGCCGGTCAGGGCGAGGACGGTGCAGACGGCGCCGAGGCCGAGGGCGGTCGTGGTGTAGCGGCGCATACGTGAAACCCCTTTGGTGATGCGAGACGGATGGTCTGACCGGGTCGGCCCTCCGGGTGCCGACGAACGCAGGGGTAGGGGAAGGGGTTTCGCGCTTTCAGTGGCCGAGGTGGCGCAGGCCGTCTTCGAGGGTGGGGTGGAAGTGGTCGACCGGACCGGAGTTGCGGTTGTACCAGGCGGTGTCCAGCCGGGTCTCCTCCGCCTCGTGGCCGGCCTCGCAGCGCAGCCACACCGAGTCGTCGCGCATGTTGAAGACGATCCAGTTCCGGTACGCACCGCAGTGGCACGCGTGGACCGCGCCGTCGATGACGAGCGGCAGGTCCCAGCGCATCATGAAGCCCGAGACGTCCTGTCGGCACGGTGCCCGGAACTCCGGCGGCAGGAAGTCGGGCACCACCGTGGCCGCCGGCGCGGCCGGGGCCGGCGCGGCGACCGGGCCGGGTGCGTCCGGCAGCGGCCATTCGGTGTGCATGGCCAGCACCGCCTGGCCGGCACGTTGGGCTTCACGGAACTCTCGGTCCGCTCGGTTGCGTCGGAACATGCTGTCTCCATCTCTGTCGTCTCGCCTGCACGAGGAGAGTGCCGCAAGTCCCTGACCTGCTGCAACTCTAAGAATGTTGAATTCAGCGGGACTTGGCGGAGCGCTCCTTGCGGTTTGTCGGACGCTGCGCAGCACCGTGGGTAGCGGTGGGTGCGGTGGCCGTGTGCTTGGGCATGGCGGACGCGTCGGCGGGTAGATCGGCCATGCGCCGCAGCCTCCACACGAGTACGTCGCTGATCGAGTCGGCGGTGTCCAGCTCCCGCCGCTCGGCGGCCTTTGCCAGGAGCGCGGCCGGGTCGTGCCCGGCGCTCTCGACGTCGGCGAGCGTGGCGGCCAGGGCGTACCAGCCCTGCTCGGTGAGGACCTGCTCGGCCAGCTCCGGCACCGCCTTGCGTAGGTAGGCGGTCTGCTTGCGCTGCAGGGGCTGGGACAGACGCCGACCGCGCTGGTGCATGATGCCCAGATACATCGGTGCGGCGGCCTGGTAGGCGGCGCGCAGGTGTTCGGCGGCTTGTTGGGCAGCAGCGGCCTGCTGGGCGTGCTCTTTCATTCTGTGCCAGTGGGCGGCGGCGGTGACGAGGAAGAACACCATGTCGATCAGCATGGTGGTGGTGGCGCCGTCCTCTCCACGGCCGAGTGCCGGCCCGCCGTGGACGAGGTCACGGGCGGCCTGCCGCAGACCGCGGGCGTGCCCTCGCCCGGCTCGGACGTGGGAGCGGGTGGCCCGCTCGAATGCGAAGGCGGCGTCTCGCAGTTCGCGCCGGGTGTGCGCGGCCGAGGTCTTGGCGAGCGCGTCGAGGACCTCGCCGGCCCCGGCGAGCTGCGCGGCGATCTGCCCGTCGTCGCCCTGGTCGACGACGAGCACGGCCTGCCAGACCGCCCACGTCGCCTGGCGCCGTGCGGTCGACGGGCTGACCCGGGCAGAGCCGGAGGCGCGGTCGGTGGTGGCGTCGCGGTCGGGTTCGGAGGCGCTGGTGGCCCACCGTTCGCGGATGCGGGGCAGGGAGAGATCGGGCGCGAGGGTGGAGCCCGAGTAGTAGATCGGCTCCTGGTCCTCGTTGCGGTCGTCGGTCAGCGCGACCTTGTAGCCGAGCAGATCGCCGGAGGGCGCGACGCGCTGGCTGACCAGGAGGCCGGCGGCGGCCAGGCGGTCGAAGAACTCCTGCTCGCTGGTGACGCCGGCGGCGGCGCGGCGTACCGTCTCTCGCAGTTCCTCGCGTGGCGTTCGTTCCTTGCCCTGGCGGTTCGCCTTGTGGCGTTCGGCGCTGGTGGGGCGTTTGGCGGCGGTTCCGTCGCCGGTGTTCAACCGCCTTAGTCCGTAGTCGATTTCGATCTTCCTGGCTTCTGCCTGGGAGCGGGCGCCATCCTGGCGGATGCGGGCCTGGCGGCCGTCATGGCGGACGACGGTGGCGATGATGTGGATGTGGTCGTCGGCGTGGCGGACGGCCGCCCAGCGGCAGGCGGCGTCGTCGCCTTCGGGGGCGATGCCGGTGGCGGCGACCATGCGGTGGGCGATGTCCGCCCACTGCTTGTCGGTGAGGATCGGGTCTTCGGGGGCGGCGCGTACGGACAGGTGCCATACGTGTTCGGCGGGCCTGGCGCCTTCGGGCAGGGCCATGACGGGCTGGTCGAGCAGCCGCTGCAGGTCGCGCTCTGTCGCCTTCGGGTCGCGGCCGGGGTCGGGGGCCAGACGGTCCCATGCCGCGACGAGGTGGGGGTCGATGTGCTCCTCGGCGTTGCCGGGGCCGTACAGGTATTTCAGCAGGCCGTAGGTGTCATCGCCCATGTCGTGGACTTTGGGGATCATGCTGCCGGACGCTCGCCGTTCAGGTAGCGCTGGACGAACGCGTCCACATCCAGTGAGATCCGGTCGACACGAGCGAGGACAGCCCTGGCCTGCGGCGCGGGCTCGTCCGAATTCAGGGCTGCCGCAATCTGGTTGAGATTGTTGCCGATCCGGTTCATCGCAGTGCGCAGGTCGAACAGCTCCTTCAGCATCTCGCGTTCGCCGGCGATCTCCGCGGCGGTGAGGTCGAGGTTGTGGGCGGCTTTGAGCGCAGCGCGGGCGAGGTAGTTGGCGATGCTCATGTTGCAGGCGGCGGCGGCACGGACGAGGAGCTGGTACTCGTCGTCGTTCATGCGGCAGCTCGGCTGGTGCATGCGCTTCTTCTCGTCGCGCAGGCGCTCACGCTGCTGGACGTGGGGCTTCGGCGCTATCGCGTGGGCGCAGTCGGTGCTGTGGCAGGAGTGGCTTTCCCCCTCTTCGGGATGCGAGCCGCCCTCGGTCGCATCCTGACGGATCGGCGCCCCCTGGTGCCGATCCGCTCCCGCCACCCCCGGGGCGGGAGACGCAAGAGCATTGCTCCCAACGGGAGCGATGCTCTTGCACCAACTTGCTCCCGGCGAGGTCGAGTTGGTTTCCGGCTCGCCGGGCGCGGGAGAGGGGTTTGTCGTCGGGTTCGTCATCGGGTGTCGTTCCTCGTGGTACGGATGTGGTGCTGGATCTCGGCGGCCAGATCGACCATGGCGGTCGGGCCGTCGAGGACGTGGACGGGGGACTCGGGGTGTAGCTGGACGAGCCACTGGCCGTTGGGGGCCAGTACGGCTGTGTGCAGGAGCTGGTGGTGCACGAGCACCTCCGCCCAGGCGTCGGCCTCGGCGGTCGTCGGCGCGTGCGTACGCGGGGGACGGGCAGGAATGGCGATTCCTCCATCGCGGGGACGGTGGCCCGACCGAGGCCGGGCCACCAGAATGCGGAGGCAGGCGCGTGACCTGCTTCTTTGCCGGTGTCAGCCGCATTCGGGGCAGCGGTCGAGGTGGCGGTTCAAGGCCCGCGCCATGTTCCGCTTCACCGAGAAGGCGTTCTTCGCGCTGGTTTTTGCCGGCGCGGATCCCTGGTGACGCTCGGCATGGCCGCGCAGGAAGCGGATGTCCTGCTCGAAGCCGGACTTGATGGTGGCGAACCGCTGGCAGGTCTTCATCGGGTCGTGCTCCTTGTCGTGGTGGTGCCTGCCTCGGCCCGCAGCAGTTGGAGGAGCCGTGTCAGGTTCTCGTTCCGGCCGCCCGGGAGGTTCAGGGCGCGGAGGATCTCCCGCAGCTGGGGACGGGTGATGGACGCGTTGCCGTCGCGCTCCAGCAGTGCGGGTACGTGGGGACGGACCAGCTCGGCCGTCTCCTCGACGCTCAGCGGCGGCTGGCGCCGAGGAGGCTTGGACTTCCCGGCGCCCGGCCGGCTCCGCTGCGCCTTCGTCTTTGCCTTCGGCTTCCGGCGTACGGGGACGGTGTGGGGACGGTCCCCGTGGGGCTCGGTCCCCGAGTCCGTGTCGGGGTGTTCGCGGTCCCCATTGCCGTTGGGGACGGTGTTGTGGGGACGGTCCCCATTGGGCTCGGTCCCCGTTTCGGAGTCGTGGTTCTCGCCGTCCCCGTTGTCGTTGGGGACGGTGTGGGGACGGTCCCCGTCGGCCTCCGTCCCCGATTCGGTGTCCGAGTGCTCCCCGACTTCGTCGCTGGCCGGGACGGCTGCCGGGGACGGGCTGGTGCCCCGCTGAGCAGCGGCTTCGTGGATGCTGCCGCTCGCACCGTCGTCGCTTTGGTCGGCCCTGGGGACGGTGACGTTGTCCTTGGCAGCGGCCTCTTCGCCCTGGCCGGACAAGCGCGAGTCGGGCTCCTCGACGTGGTCCCCTTCCCCATTGGGGACGGTGTGGGGACGGTCCCCAACGGGCTCGGTCCCCGTCCCCCGTGCGGGCGCGTCCCCGTCCCCGATCAGCGGGGTGGTTCGGGCACCGACTTCGGGGACCGTTCTCGGGGACGGGGACGGGGACGGGGACGGAGTGAGAGGGGACCGGTCCCCACGGTGCCCGTCGTACCCCGACGCGGGCTGAGTCCAAGGGGACGGCAGGACCATGGTGGCGAGGGCGGAGGCGTTCCGACGGGCTGCCAGCTGCTCCAGCAGGGCACGGCGCTGGTCCGGATCGGTGCCGACCCCGGAGCGGGTGAGAGCCTTCTCGAGCCGACGGGTGATCCGGCGCGCACGGAGTCCGGTGCGCGCTTCCTCGGACATCCTGGCCAGCCGGGAGGCGAGGTCCCCTGCCCGCTCCGTGGCGCGATCCTTGGTGATCTGGGCAGCATTGCGGTTCCGTGTAGCGACACCAAGGCGTGAGAGGAGGCGTTCCCGCGCTTCGCGTCCGAGCGTGGCCAGCAGCCCCTGAGAAGTGGCGTCCGGCTTGTGCATCCGCAGCTCGATGCCCATGGCACGGTGCCAGAGCAGGGCCGCCATGACCGGGCCGACGATGGCTCGCACGGTGCCGCCCACCGGCCCGGATTCGGCGTACGCCGGGATGATCTGCACCCCGGTCAGCACCCAGACGAGGGTGCCGGACACGCCGGGCGTGCCGTCGATACGCAGGCTCTGGCGTGCCAGCAGGGCGTTTGCGAACAGCGCCACCTCGGCGATGGAGAAGAAGGCGGCCCGTTGCACTGTGCTGGTCATGCCGAGGTAGTCAGCGGCGAAGAACCAGCTCGTCTCGGCGCTGTACGCCGTGCAGCCGAGCGCGGCGAGGGCCGCGACCCACACCGTGAGGGTCCCGGCGTGCGAGGCGCCTGCTCGGGTCCGGTTGCGCCGGATCGACCATCCGGCCAGTACCAGGGCAAGCACCCCGAGGGCTCCGACCACGTAGCCGGGCTCGACTCCGAAGGGGAGAGACATGGCGATGGGGTGAGTCATGCGGCCTTTCGGAGGGCGGCGATCAGGGAGTGGGTGTGCACCTGGCGGGGCACCTGCACCGGCGAGGCGACGTCTTCGTCCTCGGCGGTCTCGTCGTCGGCCGGCTCGGCCTCGGTCAACTGGTCCCAGTAGCGGTCGCGGTCGGCGACGGCGTGGGCGGCGTTGCGCATCAGATCGCGCGCCCAGTCGAGGTCGAGGCGCAGTGCGTATGCGAGGCGCTCGGGGCTCCAGCCGCGAACGTAGGCGTGCCGGGTGACGGCCTCACGCTCGGCGTCGCTGAGGTGGATGTCGCGCCCCTCGAAGGCGGCCTTCACCCGGGCGTAGTCCAGGCGCTTGTTGACCTTGGCGTGCCAGGGGCGGCGCTCGTCCTCGGTGAGCCCGCCCCACATGCCGTGGCGGATCTCGTTGTCGAGGGCGTAGTCGAAGCACGCCTTCTTCACCGGGCACCGGCCGCAGATCGACTTGGCCTCGTCGATGGCCGCGCGGTCGCGGGCCGCGTGGAAGAACAGCTCGTCGATGTCCTTGGCCGGCATGGTGTGGCACAGGCCGCGGGCCTGCCAGCTGTGGTCGGCGATGCCCCGGATGGTCGGGGTCGGGGTGTCGTTGGTGGTGATGTGGCGCAAGGCAGTCTCCGGAAGTCGCCTCGTGTGGCGCGGGTCGCTCGGCACCGGTGGTGGCTGGGGTGCGGCGGGGCCCTGCTAGGCGGGCTCGGGGTACGGCGGCGGGCCGTACGCAAGGCGGAACGTTTCTGTGGAGAAGCGGGCTGCGGTCAGGCGGCGGGCGCCTGGGCCTGCGCCGCCAGGGCGCGGTCGATGCGGCCGGGGTGTGAGGTGGCGCGCGGTGCGTTGCCCCGGGCCGTGCCGTCGAGGGTGATGCGCCGGCGGCGGCAGGGCTCGCCCTTGTCGGCGTGACACCACTCGCACGGCACGGCGAGGACGTCGGGGCCTCCGGCGGCGATGGCGGCTTCGCGGGCGGCGCGGGCCGGGCGGTAGGGGGCCAGCTCGGCGCGGACGGCGGGTGGGATGTACGAGCCGACGGCGGCCAGCTGGTCCTTCAGGCCCGGCCGGTGTCGCCCGGCGGTGATTCCGCGGTGCGCCGAGGGTGCGGTGTGCCCGGCCGCCACGGCGTCGCGCGCCGCCAGCAGTTCGGCCCGCCAGGCTTCCGGGTTGTCCGGGTCGGCCATCGGGGTCGGGTCGGTGTGCCGGGCCAGGCGCTCGCGGCGGTGCGCGTGCCATTCCCGGGCCACGTCGGCCGGCAGGATCGGGTACGGCGAACTCACGATGCGCTTTCGGGCGATCTCGCGGACGTCCCAGCCCTGACCGGTGGTCATGGGCACGTCGCCGAGCAGCTCGTGCCACATGGCGAGCTGGTCGCGGGCCTCGCCCGCGTCGGTGCGGATGGTACGCGGGTCCAGGCGGCCGACGTAGGTGAGCACGGCAGCAACTTCGCGGCGGTCCAAGGTAGTTACTCCGTTCCAGTCGGTTCGTCGACGGCGGCGAGCAGGGCGGCCATGTGCGCGTCGGCGCGGGTCATGCCGGCCTGCGGCGCGGGGCTGCCGCCGGGCAGGGCATAGAGGTTCGGGCGCTGGGGCGTGGGGGTGTGCTCGCGGGCGATCCAGGACTGCCAGTCGGCAGCCCAGGCCGCGGCGGGGCGAGGGCTCCAGGCGGCTCGGTAGTGGCGCCACTTCGTGTCGGCGGCCTGCAGGCCCTGCTCGCCGAGGCGTGCGAGGTGTCCCTGCTGCTGGGCCCAGGACAGGCTGGCGTCGTCGACCTGCCAGTCCGTGGCGGAGGTGAGGTCGGCAGCACTACTGCTGCTGTACCTACGGTTCACCTTCGGTTCACTACAGTTCTGGGGGTCAGTTTCTGACCCGGAGGGGGGTCGGTTTCTGACCCGGGGAGGGGTCAGAATCTGACGAGGGGGTGCAGATTTTGACCCGGCCAGATCCTGACGACGGGGGCCCGATTCTGACCCTGCCTTGCGCCAGATGCGGTGCTTGCGCAGCCGCTCCTCGTCCAGGTCCTCCAGGGCGGGAGCGGTGTCGGTGTCCGTCAGCGGTTCGACATCCTCCACACGCAGCTCGGGGTCGGCCTTCTGCGAAGCCGCGACCTTCGCGAGCCAGGCCGCAGGGCGCGGCATCCGGTAGACCGTGCTGTGCTGCGGGCCCTCGTAGTCGCTGAGGACTTCCAGCTCGCGGGCGTCCTCCAGTGAGGCCAGTGCGCTGCGCACGGCGTTACGGCTGGCGTTCGTCCGCTCCATCAGCTCGGTGACGGACGCGTAGGCGACGCACTGTGCGTCAGGGATCCGGTCGGCGATCGACAGCAGAACCAGGCGGGCCGTGCCACGACTGGCGCTGCTCTCCCACACCCACTTGCGTGCCTGCCCGCTCATCGGGACACCGCCGTCTTCAGGCGCGTGCCTGTCGAGGGCTGCGGTGCGACGGTGGCCGGCAGGTGGGTCGACGAGCGGTGGGTCGGGTGAGTGAGGGTGGCTGCCGCGCTGGCCGGGGAGACCGGCCTTTTGCGCAGGGCAGGCGGCATGTAAGACTCTCCTCCGTAGTGAAACCCGCAACCGGGATGCCCGTAGGAAAGGTCCGGTGCGGTGAAGGTGGGTTATCTCCGTGCCCTTGCCGGGGCAGGAGTGCCATCAGGCGGCCGGCGTCCGGGAGTTAGCGGCTCCACGGGCGCCGTCGCTATTTTCCGGGGCTATGTAGCCCTGCTGGATCGCGCGTTCTGCATATGGCTCCTCATGTCGTCTGTGGTCGGGCGGGGTGCCCGGCGGGGGACGACGAACATATGCAGGCACTGGCGCAAGATCCAGACCTTGCTAAAGGACTCTCTACAAGTCGCAATGGAGTGCGTCGGCAACTGCGCCTGCGGGTGGAGGCGGCGGGCCGTGACACGGGCAGCAGGCGGATCGCCCCGAGCCTCTCGAAGATGATCTCCACTGCGCCCCCCTTGTGTCGTACGCCATGACGGTTCTGTTGAACCGGCTGGCCAGAGCGATTTAAGTCAAGCCTCGCTGAGGGCGCAACAGTGATCGTTTGTCCGTTATAGGCGCATAGATCACTGCGGTGGAGCCGGGCTCGGTGTGCGCCTATGCCCCGCAAGTCGCCTGTATCGCAAGGGAAATGGGGATCACCGGCAGAGCTGATGTCGCATTAGTTTATCTGGTCTAGACCGGCTGGATCGCGGTGAGACGAAAAGCGGCAACGTTTTGCCGATTTCCCTGCCGGTCGCGCTTATGGATCAAGATTGATGTCCGATTCGGGTGTGAACGCTCCGTGTTGTCGGGTGCACCTTGTCCAATGTTGAACCATGTGCAGTTTGTTCGAAGTTGAACCACCTTCGGGATGCTTTCTGTCGAACTAACCCCCCCTCGAAGAAGATCATTTAAATGTTGCGTATGGTTTCTCCGGGGAGACCACGGGGGGATCCAGTGCATTCGGCGGGCCCCTTTTTGCGTGCCCGGAAGTGCGAGTCTCCTTAGAGGCACGTAAAGGCAGGTTTCTCGTGGTCACAAACGGACAAGACCTCAGTGGTAACGGCGCTGCGGATGAGGAGATCCCGGGGCAAGGCGGCAGCGGGCAGCAGTTGGCCGGCCAGTACATGGGGTTCGCAGCTCTGCTGCGCAGGTGGCGCAAGGCCGCAGGTGTGACCCAGGCAAGAGCGGCCCGAGCCCTGGGCATGGGTGAACGCACGTACCGCAAGATTGAGGGGGGTGCGACGCCGCCCCGCCTGTCTCGTGCGCAATGTGAGTCCCTGGCCACGCTCCTTCGACTGGACCGTGACGAGCGTCACGCGCTCGTGCTGTACAACATCGGCTCAAACCTCGTACCGCCAAGCGGCGCCGGGCAGCCGGAGCTGCAGCAGGCGCTGCGCCTGCTCATCGACCGGCAGATGCCCAGTCCCGCATACCTGTGCGACAAGCACTGGAACATCTTGGCTTTCAACACCGCCATGGCCGAGTGGTGGCCATGGGTAATGCAGCCGGGCGCGAACCTCATCCGCTGGGCACTGACCGCGCCCGAGGCGCGTAACCAGTACCAGGACTGGGACAAACACGCCTCGGCATACGCGAAGATCCTGAAGTTTGCCCAGGCCACCCGTCCGAACGACGCCGAGTTGCGTCGGCTCATCGAGGACGTCAAGCAGGACCCAGATGTGCGGCGCATCTGGGAGACAGAGCACGACATGGGCGAGACGCGCGACGGCCACGTCTTCCGGATGAACGTTCCGACGCTGGGCTGGGAGACCATCGAAGTCGTCAGTCACGTCCTCTACCCGGCCTCGATGCCCGACTGCCGCTTCGTCGTGATCACGTGGGTCGAGGGCAACGAGGACGACGAGCGCGACGCTCTCGGAGGCATCCGCAACGCCTGGGCAGCGGCGAGCGTCGACCAGGAGGGCGTGGCGATAGCGCAGCGGCACGCACACAACCGCGCGGCCGAGGACTCCGCCACCCGCTGGCGCCGGCAAGCGGCGACGCTCGCATCCCGCACGGTCGTTGCCACCGCAGAAGAAGCAGCAGCGCAGGCCGGGACGAACGGCGTACCGATGCCGTCCATCAGCAGAATCCTGGGCCCCAATGCCCAGCTGACGCTCTCGCCCGACAGACGCACCGTGGTGTGGGCAGTGGAAGAGACAGCCGGATGCTGGGCCGTCACCCACGTCTCCCCGGCCACAGTGATCGCCCGTGTACCCAGGGACACTCTGGAGGGCGCCTGCCTCGCCGAGATGTGCCAGCTGGTCCGCGCGGCCTTGCCAGCGGCCCCCTCGGCCGCAACGGCGCGCATTAGTCAGCTCCTCGACGAACGCAACATCGAGCAGCGTGTGCTCCGCGACGTCCTGCACGCGATCCAGCAAAGTGATATCGGAGCGCCAGAGACGCGGGCGGCGGCCCAAGAGTCCTAGACCACAGGCCCGCCGAGAGCCGACCCGTACGCCGGCGGGCCCACTGCACCTAGCCCTTAGCCTAGAAAGACCCTCCCGTGAAGAAGTACACCTATCCTCTCCCGCTGCGCTGGGCCGACGCCGACGCGTACGGGCACGTCAATAACGCGAAGTTCCTCCAGTACATGGAGGAGGCACGCACACGGATGTTCCAGGAGATGCTGCCCGAGGACGAGGCTGGCCGCCGCCAGCACGCATTCGTCGTCGGCCGGTCCATCGTCGACTACCGCGCTCCGCTGCCGTACCGCGAGGAGCCCGTGGACGTGAACGTCTGGGTCGTCGCATGCCGGGGGGCCAGGCTCGAACTCGGCTACGAGATCCGGGACGACGGCCAGCTGTACGCCGAGGCCACGACCACGATGGCCGCATACAACCTGGACACCGGTCGGCCGCGCCGCATTTCAGAAGCCGAGCTGGACTTTCTCGCCCGTTACACCGAGAACTGACAGGCGTTGCCGAGGTGCAGGCGCACCCAATGGCCTTGCCCCATGACGTGATTGACAGGCGTCTGGCTAGCTCATGCCGCATTGCTCGCGCCAGCCGTTCAGGCGAGGGGGGACTGTCGGCCACTTGGTGTGTTCCGGCTCGGACAGGTCGATCCGGAACGTGCGCCATGCCTCGGTGATGTCCAAGTGCATCGGCGGTGGGGGCAGCTCCTCGAGACTGTGCTCACGGTCGGATAGGGCTGCGGCGTTGGCTGTCCACCAGCGGGACCACCCCAGCAGCGCCGACGCGTAGAGCGGCACGGGCTGCGAGTCTTTTGTGGTCGCGGTCATCGTGACAGCGAAACCAGCGGCATCACACGGCTTCTTCGCACCCGGTTCCACGTAGCGGGAGAAGCGGGTACGCAACCCTACGAGGCAGCTGGCCAGGCCCTCGCGCCTTTCGGTTTGGACACTGATCACGGACGCGAACGGGTACTGGCGCATCTTCTCGTCCAGCACCAGCAGCGGCGGTCGGTCATGCGCGAGGGTGACGATCGCGTCGGCGCGCCGGGCGATTTCGTATTGGGCTGGTGAGGTCCTGCGACGCTCGGTCTCCTCGATCTGGTACCGGGGGAACATGCTGGACTGGTGGGCTTCCCACACGGGTGGGTCGATCGCCCACAAATGAAGATCGAGTGTGTCGGGTTCCGGATCGATGTCGTCTGGAGGGTCGGGGATATACCGGGTCAGGTGGACCTGCAGGACCCCGTCCGCTCCCATGATCGGGTGCGTATCCACACGTGCCGCAGCAATCTGTGCGCGTGGGTAGAGAGCATCCACGTGATGTCCTGTCCCTCCGTCTCCGGACCGCCGGCATGCTCAACCACCAGGCGCGGCAAGCCTGTTCCGCACGGCAGGCTGTGCCGCGCGGTTCCCTGCTACTTCTTGCGTCGCTGGGGCTTGTGCCGCTTGGGGCGCTTGGGCTTGTCCTTCTTCGGCTGGATGCCACTGCGCGAGGGCGGGGCGGAGCGTTGAGTCGGAGCTGTGCCTTCCATGGCGGCCAGGGCGCGCTGGAGCACGGTGATGATCTCGCCCTTCAGCGCGCGGACCTGCTCTGGTGTGGTGGCGGAGGCCGGAGTGGTGAGCAGGTGGGTCTTCAGAGCTCCGATGACCTCACGCTCGCCGACGGTCCACTCGCGCGGATCGTAGGGGAAGGGGTAGGAGCCTGCGGGCGGGAAAAGCTGGTCCAGGAATTCTCGGGCTTCTTGATCCGTGATCGAGGTGACCCGTTCTCGCTCCGGGGTGCCGTAGGCGTCCGCAGCGCCTTTGCGGATGATCCCCAACAGGACCTGGCGGGCATCCTGGCGGACAGGGAACGCGTTCGGCTGGGTAGCGAGCCAGGCCGCGGCAGCCGCCACCACCAGCAGGGTTCCCTCGTCGGCAGGCTGTCCTTCGCGGGCCAGGTTCACCGCCTGCGTGCCGCCCGGCACCGTGGTGAGGTGTTCCAGCGCCGACTCCTGGTACTGCTCAGGGGCGTACTCCTTGATGAGGTCACGAGCCCCTGCAGCCAGGGTGGCGTTGTCGACTCCGCCCACGCGATCGTGGACATCCAGCAGGGTGTTGACCGCGTCGAGAACCCGCTTGACGGCGAAGTCGAAACGAGGCAGCGGATACGGCGGACGCCCGGGCTCGTCGTCCCAGCGTGCGATCTTCTCCACTGTGCCGGCGAGTTCGTCCCGGTCACCGTCGACGAAGGCGAGCAC
Organism: Streptomyces sp. NPDC020192; assembly: GCF_044388685.1. Classification (NCBI taxonomy): domain Bacteria; kingdom Bacillati; phylum Actinomycetota; class Actinomycetes; order Kitasatosporales; family Streptomycetaceae; genus Streptomyces; species Streptomyces sp. NPDC020192. The sequence goes on from NZ_JBIRXG010000016.1 coordinate 119,645, forward strand.
GGCCCGGTGGCTGAGCGACTCCATCTGGCCCATGCGCTCAGCCGCGCTCGGGGGCAGGAGCGAGCCAGGATCCATCCTGCTGCCGAAGTCCATCGTCGTCTCCTCAGGTCCGCACAGCCGCGTACCGGTGACGCTATCAACCCTGCCTCGCCGAACGCTCAGCAAGGAATGAGCATGAAGGTCAACGCATCTACGGTTGCGTTGGGATGCCGCCCGGCACCCGGAGGGCACGTATGTGTATGTAGCCTTCGCGGTCACAGACGACGATCCGTGAGGTCGCCGCTCGCGGGTGGCCACGTGGGCACCACGGCCCGGGTAATGGTGCCCAGGGTGGCCCAGTCGCAGAGCACGCCCCCCATGTCGGAAAGGAGGTCGGCCACCCGGTGGATCTCCACTGCCTCCGGGAGCGCTGTCTCACCGGTGGCACTCCGCCGGGCTTTGAGATCGCCGAACTCATCCTCCGACAACTCCAGGCAAACCACGCTGCGTTGAGAGGCGAGAAGATTCGACTCTGGGCGCGGACTCAAACCACGCAGCCGGTCCTCGGCGACCGTGAGGCCGAGTTCGGAGACCAGTTTCAGACTGGGCCGGTCGCGGCCGTCCCCACGACGGTAGAAGGCGATGTCCATGTCCATGCTGGGAAGGCGTACGGGGAACCGCGTGGGGGCTGTGATGAGCGGCTCGGTTCCTAGGCTGTTGGGGTCGCGGAGTACGACAACTTCGCTGTCGGTCCACACGTGGCGCCGTACGAAGATGACGACGCTCAGCACGCTCGTGCGACCGACGACCAGTTCGTTGGTGACCTGGTGATCGGGGTGGCGGATGCGTGCGTTCATCGCCCACCAGGACGCGTACTCGGGGTGGATGGGGTTGCGGCGCGCCCAGCCGATCGAGGCGGCGTCGAGGGTCCGGCCCGCGTCGCGAAGGGCTTCTTGCCAGTAGTGGTATCCGGTGTTGCTCACCACGGAGAGCGGCACCTGCCGTTGACCGCCCCGGCGCTTCCAGCCGCGGTCGAGGCGCTTCAATACGACGGCTGCGGCGTCAGAGGGAGTGTGTGCGAGGGGGACGGAGTGTTGCTCAGCCCACGCGCGTGTAGCCTCGTCCGGCTCGGTCACGTGCAGGGTGAGGTGGTCGCGGGCGTCCTCAAGGTCGATGCCTTCCAGCCTCAGCAGTGGTGAGAGGTCAGTGCCGGGTGCTGGCATCAGGACGATTTCGTCGGTCCACGTGTATGCGTCGTGAAGCCACTGGCTGTGCTGGTCCGACGCTGGCCTGTCGCTGGCCTGGTGCGGGATGAGGACAACGAGGCGGCTGTCCCACGTCTGCCCTGTCTGGCGCCAGCCGGCCTTCAGCGCCGTGATGAGGCCATGCTGCAAGGACGATGCCTCGGGTGCCGCGCCGGCCAGCAGGACGGAGGCGTCCCAGGACATGGGCATCGGCTGTCCCGCGTGGACGATGGCGAAGTGCCTGTCCCAGTCCGGGAGCGGCTCCAGAGCGGCAGGGGGTACGTCCGCGTATTCGTGGCAGTCGTCGAAGCTGATCCGGAACGATGCTGGTGGCTCGGAGCACACGTGTTGCTCGTCATCGGCGGTCCAGGTGACAGAGGTCAGCCGGCCGCTGCGGCCCTGGTGAACGCCGGCGGTGACCAGGACCTCGGTGCCCATGGGCGGTGCACCACTGACCGCTAGGAGCATCCTGTCGACCACCTGTGTGAGGGCCTGCAGGGAGTGTTCGAAGATGGTCTTGCCGGAAGCGGCGTATCTTGCGCTGCCGCCGGAAGCATCGTAGGCGGCAAGCTCGTCCGAGGTCAGGGTGTCCTCGTAGGGGACGCCGTGGGGCGCTTGCAGAGCTGCCCAAAGCCGCCAAATCCGACCTTCCAGCGGGGGACGTCCCGAGAACTCGCCGCGTTCGGCGATAACCGCCTCGATCTCGGGCCTGAGCAGGCTTTCCAGCTTCGGGTCGCCAGTGAACCAGCCGTCCTCGTCAACGAGTTCGCTGAGTCGGCTCCTTCTCAGTTCGGCGCGCCCATCCTGGACGGTAGTCGCGCCCTGATCGAGCGGGCCGGGGAGGAGCGCCGAGAGGTCCTGGTGCAGCTGCTGTGGATCAGATAGCCGGTAGCGCACGGCCCAGTGGGAGATCGCGTCGATCGCGGTGCTGTCGTCAATCGCGACGAGTGCGTAGATCAGCGCGAGGACGTCCCGCTCGTTCCCGTCCAGTCCTCGGAACTGCCGGGCCTGCGCTCGGGCTTGCTCCCAGTGCGGTACGACCCTGTTCGACATACAGGGATCCTAAGGGCAGTCCCGCTGGACACTCGGGCGCACAAAGTCTGCTTCTGCGGTGATCACGACCCCTGGCTGGAACTCATGGATGATCTCGTAGGAAGCGGGCGCGGTCACGGCACGGGCTGTGTCGTCGCGGCCCCAGACAACCCTGAGCACCCGGCCACGGAACCCATCTTGCGATCCGCCCGTGACCTCCACGGCGGACCGGGGAGCGATTCCTCCGCACTGCGCGAGGAGAGACTCATCGGCCGTACTGCGCAGGACGGCTACGGACCTGTGAAAGAAACTCTGCGGGTGCGCGTCGACGTACTCGATCGGTTGGTCGCTGGCGGGCATCCAACGGGGTGAGATATCCGATCCCTGTGCGTTGGCCATGGCCCAGGCTCGCCGCTGCTGTACCGGTTCTGGGGCTGTGCGGTCCTTGGGCCAGTGCTGCACGGTGTCGTACCAGTCCGTATCCGCTGGCGGGGGCTGGGGCGGGCAGTGATCGTTCAGGATCTCGTGCAGGACAGAGGGATCATCGAGCTCGTATCGGATCTTCGCCAGGGGAACCTCGTTGACCGCGACGCTATCCCGCTCGGCGAGCATAGTCAGGATGAGAGCGAGCAATCCGCCAGGCGGCGTATCCGCGCGGAAGTACTTCTCTGCCCGGGAGAGCGCCGCCGACCAGTTCTCCGTCTTTTTCGTCATGTCCGCCACGCGCCTACGCTAGAGGTCGGGCTGTGGTCGCGGAAGCCGATCATCGTCAATCGTTCGGGGGGCTCGGCCTCGTCCGCGTGAGCGTCCCTCTCCTGGCGTCGGGTGCAGTGAGGTGGAGGTGCCCGGTGACCTTCCTGTCTAGGCTGGCGCCATGACGAAGGCCGCCGACGAGCAGCAGCTCGGTGCGATCGCGCGATCGCTCAACCGCTACGAATGGGACCCCACGCTTGAGGAAATCGCCGTCGGTGATGCTTTCCTCCGGGAGCGGCAGAAGGACGAGGAGGCAAGCCAGTCCTTTCCCCGAGGTCCGCAGGAGTGGGACAGGCTGCGTACCGAGGGGATCGTGAGTCTCGGTGCGAAGGTCGCCAGGATCGAAGGAGAGTTGTTGCCGCAGTGGCGGCAGCGGCTGTCGAGTGGCTCGCCCATGATCGATCTTGTCGAGATCTACGTCCGCAGTGCGCAGCCCATCGTGCGTCACGCGGATGACATCCTCACGGCCTGGCAAGGAGCCGTACTACGGAAGCCCACCGGGGATGAGATCGCGGACGAGGCGCGGCGACTGGACGTCTCGATCGAGGAAGCAGAGTCGATCTGGCGTTTCGAAGAGGCCCGCCACTGGGAGTCACAACCGCCGCGAAGCGCCCTGTGGGACGAACTGCTTCCGACGTGGGCATACCTGGGGTCTGTGTGCTCGGTGGTTGCAGCCGCAGTGACCGGAGACGTCGAGTATTGATGCAGTCGCTGTAGCTGTCCAAGCCGAGACGGGCACGGGAACCGCGCCGGGTCTGACGGAGGCTCCGGCCTGAGGGGATCGAGTCGTGACACGTCCGTTCCCCCTACCCATCTGAGCTTCGCGAGCGCGCGGGTGCGCAAGGTCGCGGAGAACCGTCCGAACCATCCGACCGAGTGGGCTGATGAAGGAAGCTTCGGTCAAGCTGGGCATGGGTGTGGCGGAGACGGTGCGGACGTGGGTCCGCAAGGTTGGCGCGAGCACCCGCCGACGGCGGCGCAGGCGGCGGTGTCGGCCGTGGTGCAGTTGGGGAGGTGATGCCGCTGACGGGCAGGGGCTCTACCGGCCCCGCGCAAGCCGCTCCAGGAAGTAGCGCACCACGACCGTCGTGACCAAGGTGATGACCAGCATGGTCCAGCTCCAGGGGCCGCCGAACTCCCCGGCCGCCAACCTGTAGGCGTACCCGGCGATAATCCCAGCCACCGCGGCCAGCGCCATGCGGTGCCAGCGCCGCAAGTGCGATGTCCTACTCGCAGTCCCCTCATTTGGCATACGCCGACCGTACCCTGACCGCGCCTGGTACCTCTCGCGTACTTAGATGATCGATCTCGCCTCCAGACCGCGGTCACGAACTTCCCCGTCTGACCACCGGACTTACCGGGCATCCATTGCTTGGTGGCCGTGTGTGGCAGCAGGCCAGCGGTGGGAACGGTCATGGTCGTGGGTTCTTGAGTTTCTCACCAACGCTGGTGAGTAGACAGACGTTCGGTGCGCGCGGCACCTTGGCTGGCCGTGGTGACTCGCGTGTCATCGAGGCCGCGCTGGCCACCCGGCCCGAGGAGCGTACCGACTCGTGGGTGCCCAAGCCGCTGTTCGTCGAGGCCGTCGCTCCGTTTACCTTGGCACCCCCGTCAGGGTCAAGCACGGTCGCGTCTGGTCAATGCATCGTAGGCACCGAAGGCGGGAACCGGCTCCCAGTTACTGGCGACGTCAATGCCGTGACGGCTTTCCTTGGATTCCTCGCCATCGACCTCTACGGTGCGCCGGATGATGCCATCGGTAGTGAACTCGAAGGTTTCCATGCGCTCTGCGTCTGCGTATCCGCCTCGCTCCTGCGAATCGCCGTAGTCGTATGAGGTTGCTGTCTCCAGGAAGAGAGAGTCGTCGATGAGGGTGAACGTGTAGTCGAGAGAGTCGCGGCCGTGCTCATCCATGAAAATGACTGAGGTGTACCCGGTTTCCAGGCGCATTTCCACGCGCAGCGTCGCGGCGGAGTGCTCATCGGCGGAGGCGACGGCGGTGTACAACTGGCCCGAGGCGTGTCTGGCGTGAGCCTGCTCGGCCGTCATCGGGTTCATAGGTGTCTCGGTGAGGTTGTTCCACTGCTCGCAGTAGGTCCAGATCATGGCTGATTCAGCCCGTGCCCTTCGGTAGCCGGTAGACGAAGCCCTGTACGTCCCGGATTATCACGCCGTTGTCCGCCGCTTCCCTGAGGGCCCATTTTGGCACAGGCTCGGACTGGACCGGGACTTCCAGATAGTATTTACCCTTCAGGGGTTTGCCGATCAACTGCGGATATTCTCTGCGCGCCTTTGGCGTGTCCGGGATCTTTGTTCCCGCCTTATATTTCTGATTGATCTCGCGCAGATAGTTCCTGAACGTGTCCGGCTTGATCTTCCATATCTGTGTCTGCTTGCGCGATACGATCTCCTTCCCGGGCCGGTATGAGTCCAGGACTTTCCCGTTTTCGAGATAGATTTCATTTGCCGGGTAGCGCGGCCAGTTGTCCTCGTTGAACTGTCGACCCTCGTTCCACTTATCGCGCAGCCACTGCGGGACTTTGCTGCGCTTCCCGCTGCTCGACTCGCTGCCACCGGTTCCTCCTGCCCCAACTGCCATCAGCACGAAACCGGCGGTACCGAGTACGCCAGCGTTGAGGGCGGCTTCGGCTGTGAAGACGCCGGCAACCCCACCGCCAGCGAGCGCGAGACCTCCGGGAGGGAACAGGGCGAGCAGGGAGAGCAGAAGGAGGGCGAATCCGAGGTAGACCAGGAACGTGTTCAGCGCATCGAGGAGATGGAACGTGTGGAGCGCCCGGCCGGCGGGGCCTGCGGCGCCGAACCCCCGCCACAGCAGGAGCGCGCCGGCGGCAGCCGCCCCCAGCGCGGTTGAGAGACGGAAGCGGTGCACCGCCAACAGTTCCCCCATCGGCTGGAGCGATGTGGTCCGCCAGGTTCGCAACAGAGAGAGGATCTGGTAGGCGATCCAGGCCAGGGCGGCGATGCCGAAGCCCATGAGGATCTTCGGCCCTGAGCCGGTGCTGAAGAACTTCTGAAGGCCAGCAGTGGAGGTGAACGAGCCGACACCCAAGAACAGGACCGAGGGGAGCGCAAGTACGCACGGGATGAGCAGCAGCCATCGCTGTCGAGAACGACGGGCCGTGCGGATCGCCTTCAACATGTCCCGGACGTCCAACCTCCGCCAGGTATGTTGGTTGTCGGACGCGTTCATCCGGGCAGTGATCCCGGCGACCACGTGACGCAGTTCCTCGGCGGCGCCGAACGGCGCCGACGCAGCCGCATACAGCAAGGAGCGCCGCAGCCTGACATAGCGCAGTGCGATCAGCAGGCTCCCCGGCAGACGCCAGGCCGCGTAACGCAGCAGAGATCCCGCACTGTCGCCGTCGGCGCGTTCAGAAGCAAGAAGCACGCCCGGCACGGTGCGCTTCCCGCGGTGGATCTGCCGCAGGTCGACGATCGTGGCGACGGCCAGGCACACCAGTGGCGCCGCCCACGCCTTCGAGTCCAGGGTTTCAAGCCAGGGCCTGGCGTGGCCGGCGGGCCTCTGGGCTACGTAGTTGTTCACCGTGTGATAGGCGATAGCGGCTGTGATCGGAAGAACCGAGAACAAGCGCGTCCAACGTCGCCCGCGCCACAGCACCCCAACCCCGAAGCCGGCCATAGCCGTCCACACCAAGTGCGAGAAGGTCTGCGTGCCGGGCGGCCCAATCATGTCCACCTGGCTGAACGGCGCCGGCAGCCAGGCCGTGAACACCTGCCCCGGGCCAGGCACATAGGGCGGGGAGAGGCTGTCGGGGATGATCCAGCCCCCACCACGGACTAACGCCCGGCCCGCGTCCAGGCCGTACCGCAGTACCGCCTCCAACAGCCCGAACCCGTCCCCCAGAGCCGCGCCCAACACCACGAAGTCGGTCAGGCCCCACTGGCGGCGAAGCTTCGGACTCAACCCGACCAGCAGCAGCGGGGAGACCTTGATCAATTCCTCCACCCACGGGGCCACCGTGTAGCTGGTGGTGTTCACCACCGTCGCCAGCGACTGCCCAGACTGGTCCGAGTAGAGACGGGTGTAGGCGAGTTCCACCAACGCTGTCGCCACGCCGCACCCGTACACGCCCACCGCGAGCGCTAGCAGCACGGTCGATAAGCGCACCGAACGCGTCGGCCAGGAAACGGCGAACAATTGCAGCACACCCCAGACGGCCGCCACCGCCATCATCAACGTCACACCAGGCCCCCCGATGCACCGGAACAACAATCGATTCGCGATAGTAAATGTGATGCTATGCAGTCAACTGCCCGTGCAGCAAGTGACTTGTGAGTCGTCGAGAGGCGGAAGCAAACCGCCGCCCTGCCCGACCGGCGAGGTGGCGATCAGGCTTGCCCACACGATCACCCCTGGGCCTTCCGCTCGCACCTCCTCCTGTGCGGCTACGAAGAAGACCGCTACGTTCCGCAGGGCGGACAGGCCGAGCCCGAACTCGGCGTCAGCCACGCAAGCGGCACGATGAACGATGCCGCTGGCCGTCTACCACGATGTCACCGATGGCCACGAGCCGGATCGGACGCTCACTTTGATGCTGTGTGAGGCCGACAGCACCAGCCAGTGGGACTACCTGGACGCCGAAACTGGCGAGCACGCCGACCGCGGTTCGGCCGGCGATGTCCCGGAACACCAGGATCCCCAAGGTGATGGTGGCCGCCCGACGGGCACGTTCGTCGCCGAGTTCCTCCTCCGTGACTCGGCAGCGACGACGCCTGGGCTGATCTTCGCCCCGGACTGTTGCGCGCATCGGTTCGGACCAAGGTGCTGCGGTGCCCTCGGCCGATGCCGGGGCAGGCAGCAGGTGAGGCTAGCGGATTCCGCCGAGCGGCACGTCGAGGATCCGATCAAACACGATTTCGCGCCGATTGTGCCACTGGGCGACCAAGCTGATCTTGTCCACGGGCATCGGGACAGGGTCGACCGCGTGGTCACTGAGCCACACCTTCATCGGGAGTCGCTCGACGTCATCCACACCGTACGCAAGGCTCGCGTGCGGGTAGTGGGCTGCGGGCAGGGCCGTGTGCCGACCACCAGTGGCCGTCGTCGTGGCGTCGGCGGTCAGCTTCCAGAGCGGGCGGGACGCAACTCCCGGCCGTCCCGCGCACTCGATGGCGACACTGCCCACAGCAGGCCGGTCCAGAGTGAGTGCCAAGTGAGCGATCCCGGCGCAGCCCTCCCGAACCCGGTCGATCATGTCCGCGACTTGTTGCTCGGACATCTCCTCCACGGGCGGCCCGTGCAAGATAGTGACGTGGAAGTTCTCCGGCCGTACCGGGGCAAGGCCCGGTCGGTGGGTCAGCTCCCGGTAGGGCTCGAAGAGCGTCTCCTCCACCCACTCGGGCGAGGCAAGCAGATGCCAGTGGTAGTCCCGGCGCCCCTCAGGCCATCGGTGGATGACCGTGGAGAAGAAGTCCCTCACGATGAGCTCTCTCTTCCTGCGTGCACGTGTGGTGGTGGTTCGACTCGCGATGTCTTGCCAGGGAACGCGTCTGAGCCGTGGACGGCAACTGCGGCCACCCGAGCGATCACCGGCGCTGCGCGATCATGTGCAAACGAGTGCTGACGTTGTAGCCGTATGCCGCCGCGCCGGCCACGATGACCGGCTGGCGGTTCAGCAGTGTGACGGTGTCGGACGCCTCCGGCATGACCCAGATCCACGAAGGTTCCAGCGCGTGTTCCGCCGCGAAGTCGGCCACTTCGACGATCTGCGCCTGGTTGGCGACGACGAACTTGAATGCGGCCCGGCCTGCCGCTGCGAGGTGCGCGAACGCGGCGATCACATCGGGCTTGATCTGTCGCTTGTGAGGATCACTGCCGCCCATGGCCGTCAGCTTCGGCGACACGCTGTAGTGCCGCACGAAGGAGGCGCCCTGTGGTAGAGGCGCGATGGTGCCGTTCGTCTCCACGTGCGCCTCGATGTCCCGCTGGTTCAGCAACTCAAGCATGGTGGTGAACGCTGGCGTGGACCGCCAGAGCAGAGGCTCACCGCTCGAGATCACTACCATCCGAAGCCGCCGAGGCAACTGGTTCACTACAACCTCGACCGCCGTGTCCGGGCAGGTGGTGGCCAGGTCGTAGCGCGATCTGTCCCACGTCTGGGCCGTGTCGCACGGAGGACAGTGCAGGTTGCACAGCCCCAAGCGGATGAAGCCACAGGCACGTCCCGTGTACGGGCCTTCGCCCTGGACCACGTCCCAGAAGACCTCATTGACCGGTAGATGCGTCTCCCGATTCCGATCAACAGCCAGCGGTGGCAAAGCAGGGCGAGTCACTGCTCCTCCTGTCCGGAGGAGGTCTGGGCGACGACCTCGCGCAGTCCCGCCGTCCAACGGTGCGCGTCACCCAGGACCCGCTGAGCGATCGGAAGCGTCTTCGTAGCCAGCGATGCTGCTTCCGATACCTTGCCCGCCGCAACCAGAATGCCGGCCAGGTCGTGGGCGATGGCAACGGCGTGGGGATGCTCTGGTCCCAGAAGCGCGATACGCCCGTGATACACCTGCGTCGCCCGGGCTTCTGCGCCGGCCAGGTCGCCGATGTTCTGAAGGCACCCGGCCAGCAGATTCCCGGCCGAGAAAGTGAGCCGATGCTCTGTGCCGAGAGAGCGTTCCAGATCCGTGTAGACGCTAGTGGCCAACTGTGCGGCCTCCACCCGTCGTTCCTGGTGGAGTCTGATCCAAGCCACGGTCATGCGAGCCATCAGCACCCCATCGTGCGACTGCAGACCCTTGGCTTCCCCAAGCCTGATGGCCTCCTGGGCGATTGCTTCAGCTTCCTCCCAGCGTCCCTGCTCTGCGATGGCGTCAGCTAGCCGGGCGCGAGTCCTGATCGTGTCCGGGTGATCGGTGCCGAGTATGCGTTCTCGCCCCTCCAGCGTGCGACGGTGGTACATCTCTGCTTCCGCGAAGCGTCCCAGGCCGTAGAGGGAGAGCCCGAGCATGAGGCGAGTCTGCCAGGGGGTGTCGTGGTCGAGGCCGAACTCGCCGTCGACGTGTGGAAGAACCGCCAGGTACAGACTCATGGCCTTGGTGAAGTCGCCTTGGTGGAAAACTGATTCAGCCTGGCGGAGGCCGTCGTTCAAGGTTTGTGCGGCCATTTCTAGAGCCCTTTCGTGATCCCTGATGAGTGGGGTGTGTGCTGCTTTGTCGGGCTGAATGGAGCTAATGGGGCATGAGCACGAGGCGCAGGGGCCCGGCCGTCTAGCGGTAGGTCCGGAGGTTGGTCGTGTCGATCTTGGACGGGGCGAACTCGCACACCACGGGCAGGTGGTCGGATGCCTTTTCGGCAGCCGGGCTCTTGTGAGTCCGGTAGCTGACGAGCGCCGGGGCGACGGGGCGTGTGGCGAGGACGAGGTCGATGCGGCGCGGGCCCCACGGGTCGGGGTCGCCGCGGCCGTCCTCCCAGTGCCCGACGGTCGGGTGCCACTTCACACCCAGATGTGCCGCCGCGTCGACCATGAAGCCGCGCCGTAGCAGAGCCTCACTCTGTCGCCGGTCCGCCAGCTGCTCGCCGCCGATGGTGCCGGGCAATAGCTGGTACTCGAGGTCGTCGTGGTCCTGCGTGAGGTACGGCTCCTTGTCGTAGTACTGCGGTTCACCGCCGTCCGGCCCGGTGATCTTGGCGGCGGACAGGGCGTTGAAGTCGCCTAGGGCGAAGCCGGGCTTGGCGCCGCCGGTGGTTCGGAAGGCCGACTTCAGGCGGAGCGCCTCGTTCGCGCGCCAATCGCCGCGGAAGGGATCACCGTGGTACGAAGCGACCGTAATCGGCTCGGCCGCGCCGACGTCGAACTGGGCCGTGGTGAAGCCGTGCCAGAAGTCTGGGGCGCCGTAGGGCCGGAACCGGCCCGGCACCGGGGTCACTGCCTCCGGGTTCCACAGCAGGGCCGTGTACCAGCCGCGGTTCGCGTTGTTGGCCATCGCGGTGGGTCCGGGGGACTTGTCGGCGCGCACCGTGGTGGCGCTCAGACCGCACTCGGCGGCGAGCTGCTGGATGATCGTGGACGCCTCCGTCGCCCATGCGGACGGCGCCGCCTTTTCGTCGACGATGACTTCCTGCAGCGCCAGGATGTCCGGCTCGATCTCCTTGATCGCGGTCACCCGGGCCTGCCAGGACGGGGTGTCGATGGCACTGCGGGAGAGTTTGTAGGCGTTGAGGTTGGCAAGACGTATCGTCCGCACGAAGTTCCCTCCGTTGTTCGCTGTTGGTTATGGCTGCTGTCTGCTGGGTCTGGACGAGCTGGCGGCGCGGGCGGGGCGTGCCGGGGCGAACGGCGCGCTCATGTGCGCGTGGCGCGGAGTTCGGTGCCCCGGCCCCCGGTCGCGTGGGGGGATGCCCCACCGTTCGTGCGCCCAGCGGGCAGCGAGTTCGGCCTGCTGGTAGCCGTTCTCGCCCCAGCCCAGGAGCGCGGCTGCCTGGTCGGGAGTGCGAGTAGCCGGGCGAAGGTGCGGCCGGTGGCCGGATCCATCCCGGCGGGACCGATCTCTGTGACAGGGGCCGTCAGGCGGAGATGTGCCCACGGCCCGATGCCTCCCGGCAGCGCGGGGAGCCGGTTGCCGGGATCAACGACGAGGATCACGCGGATATCATCCTTATATGAGAAGTAGATAGCTTTGGGAAGCTTTGTGTGCCTCGGCGAAGACGCCGTGTCGTTGTCGGCCTGCTGCAAGTCATCAGTGCACTTCGGGTCACTCTCCCTGGACGTCAACAGGGGCTGTCGAGGCGTTGTCGAGCGCCATCTCGGCCTGGTCAGCGGCTACGCGGAGAGCTGCCGCTGCTGCTGCGATCGACTCGCGGTCGTGCAAATGGATTGCGTGAAGCAAGTCCTCGCCGGCGGCCAGCACGGACATGTGCCCGAGAACGAGTACCTCGGACTTCGAGAGCGCCCGACAGTAGCCCTTGAAGAACCAGCGACGCAGGTGCGGCTGGTGGGCCCACAACAGTGCCGGCCGCGCGAGGTCGATGACGGCAGCCATGATCTGAGACCGGCCGAACCCCGTGATGGCCAGGGCCTGAGACTGGCTCTGCCATTCCCAGGACGCGGGGCCGAATGCGCCATGGCAAAATCCGGCCGGCAGTTCCCGAAGGTGCTCCAGCACTATGGATGCGGATTCCTCAACGGCACCGGCGTGTGTCAGGGCCCTTACCGCACCGACCTGACCGACCATGGCACGGATGCGTTGCACGTAGGCCACGCTGGCCCGCCTCGCCTGCACGCAGGTGTTCTCCGAGCGGCCGGCACTGTCATGCAGGACCCGCAGCAGGTGACCTGCGTCCTCATGAACTCGGGGCAGCCACTGGAGTTTTGCGTTGTCGACGCGCCATCCCCTGGGCTGCACGGTCAGTAGGCTCCTGAGCCGGGGTTCGCCGGCGAGCAGGTGAGGGCTGTGGCCGGGGCCGAGGTGACGGATCGCATGTCGGTGCGCGTAGATCTCGCGGCGGAAGTCGTTGTCCGTACGCGTGATGCGAAGGTCGACGAGGCCCTGCGGCGAGGACATGCGCCACGTACGGGCCCCACTGAGGTCGGTCGGCAGTTGCCAGGCGGCGTGCCGCCCCACATGGCCTCTGGCCCAATCCGCGGCCTCAGCCGGTATGCCGGTCGGTGTCATTCCACACTTCCAAAGAGGTCAGAACAGGGTGTGCTGGTTGGGAGCCACGGCGTGCTCCGGAGACGTAGGAGCAGGGATCTGTCCTGTCCGCTCGTTTTGCAGGTCCCACAATTCACGGAACAGGCCGTCGTGTTCCGCCATGAGTTCAGGGAAGGTGCCGTCCTGGACGACGCGGCCCTTGTTGAGAACCACGATGCGGTCGGCGATCGCCACATTGGTGAGGCGATGCGTGACGAGGACGACCGCGCGGTCCGCTGCGTGCCGGCGCAGGCCGGAGAAGATGCGATGCTCGGCTCTCGGGTCGAGCGCGGCCGTCGGCTCGTCCAGTACGAGCAGGCCGGCTGGCCGGTGGAAAGCTCGCGCGATCGCAACGCGTTGCCACTGCCCACCCGACAGTTCCTGCCCGCCCCACCATTCCTTGGCGAGTAGCGTGTTCAGACCGCTGCGGAGACCGTCAATGACCTCGTCGGCGCCTGCCGCCCGAGCAGCGTCGAGGACACGCTCGTCTCCATCCTTCGTAGGCTGGCCCAGGTTGATGTTCTCCCGGGCCGAGAGCGGCCAGCACGCGAAGCTCTGCGGCACGACAGCGACCAGTGACCAGGCAGCGTGAGCGTTCATGCTCCGGGTATCGATGCCGTCCCAAGCGATCAATCCGCGATCGGGAAGGTACAGCGCCGACAGGAGTTTGCTCAGGGTGGTCTTGCCAGACCCGTTCTCGCCCACGAGTGCCAGGACTTCCCCACGCCGGACTTCCAGGGAAACACCGTCGAGGGCAGGCTGGTCGGCGCTCGGGTATCGGAAAGTGACGTTCTCGGCGCGCACGACCGTGGGCCCAGTGGGGATCTCGGTGCCACGGTTGATGCGGTGGCCACCGGCTTCGTCGATGAAGTCGGCCCAGTCATCCAGATACATTCCAGTACGGAACAGTTGGGCGCCGTAGCCGATGATCCCGTCGAGGCTGGTGCTGACCCGGCTCAGAGCGAGGAAGGCCGTGCCCAGGGCGGCCACGGAGATATGGCCGGTGACCACGAGCAGTCCGAGGGCGGCCCAGACCACGGCGCTGGCGAAGCCGCCTGTAGCGCCGCCGAGCAGCGCGATCTTGGCGCTGCGCAGCGTGGCCTCGTCGGTGGTCTTGTCGATCTCCTTGCCGGTTGCGCGGTATCTGCTCATCAAGAAGCCGGCCATGGTGCTGGACCGGATCTGGTCGGCGGTCTGCTTGTCGACGAGGTACCAGCGCAGCATCGCCAGCAGTCGGCGGTCCTTTGCCGTGGTGCGCGAGGCGATATACGTGACGCGTGCCCCGCGCACGCTCGCCAGGCCCTTGGGCAGGGCGGCGAGGATGAGGAGTGGCAGCAGGATTGGATGAACAGCTGTCAGGGCGCAGAAGGACGCGATCAGTGAAGCGGTTGCTCCGAGGATGTACTGACACTGCGTGAGCAGATCGCGAGAGACCTCGACGCCCCGGTCGGCGGCATCCCAGCGATCGTTGTATCCCGGGTTGTCGTATGCGGCCAGTTCCGCATGTGTCGCTGCGTCCAGCAGTTTCAGTTCGGCTTCGCGGGAGATCCTGGGAGCCAGCCGTGCTGAGAGCGCGGTGGTCGCGGTGCCCAGCAGGGCGCGCAGCCCGATGGCGCCGACCACCACAGCCAGGGAGGGGGCCGCGGCCAGAAGCTGTGCCGTAGACAGGCGCCCGGATGCGATCACAGGCTTGATCACGGCGGTAGTGGCAAGCAGCCCGAAGGCTTCCAGTACCCCGGATGCCACCTCACAGACAAGCAAGGCGATCACGGAGTTGCGATCCACCTGCCAGCCGAGTCCCAAGGCCCGCCGCATCAGTTGCGGCATGCGGTGGGCCATGGCACGCGTCGTGATCGCGTTGGCCGCCTCGAGGCGACGGTCCTCTTGACCGAAGAACTTCAGTTGTTCATCCGGCTGCGCTGTCTTTGTTGCAGACAGGATGTCTTTCTTCGACTGCGCCATCAGCGCCTTACCTCCTGCACCGTGGTGTTCTGGGGCATGGGCATGGCGTGCACGCCGGCGGCTGCGGGCGATTGGCGTGGACCGATCACTGCGTGATCCAAGACGTCTCCCTGAGGGTGGGGAAGGGGCGGGCGACTTTCGACGTACACGCGGACGCGGCTGAGGCGAGCGAGTTCGTCACGAGTCGCTTCCGCCTGCTGAGAGGCTGGAAAGAGCGTCTTCGAGCTCGTCGAGGTGGTTCAGTAGCAGGCGGATCGTGGTCTGTCGCTCCCGCCAGTGCTGCGTCAGATCAGCTTCGGCGGCCGGCGGGAGCTCATATTCGGCGGTCGTGGCGCCGTAGAAGCTGAACAGCATGTACAGCAGTGCAATCCGTGCGCAGGAACGTACCTCCCCCACGGGGAGGCTCGGGTTCTCGGCGAGATACGCGCTGGCCATTGCCAGCGCGCAGGCGATCCACTCCGGACTGTTGGCGACAGTGCGGGGGTCGAAAGCGGCCCTGCCCAGTTCCCAGGCCGGCGTGGCGCGTGCGCCACGAAAGTCGATGACGCCGGTGACGGCATCGGCGAGGACGATCAGGTTGGTTCGGGAGAGGTCCGCGTGCAGGGCCTGTTCCACCAGCTTGCCCGGCAGCCGCCCCCGCAACCGGTGCACATGCTGGTGCAGATCCTCCCGCCGCTGGTCGAGGTCCAGCCGAAGTTGGTCAAGATGATCGTGTCCCTGCCCGAGAGCCGTGGCCAGCACGCTGCCGCACCTCGCCGCGGCGTCTTCGACGCTGCCCGTCCTCCAGCGAGAATGTTGCACCTTCTGTGGCATCGGGTACGCGGCGAGCGCCCGGTGCATGCGCCCCATCACCGCGCCGATGTCTTCAGCCAGGGCAACTGTCATCGCCGTACCGGTCACCCGCCCGGGCACCTCGTCGGTCACTGCCCAGGCACAGCCCTCAGCGATCGTGACGAGATCACCGTCTACGTCCGGCCATACGCGTGGTACCGGGATCCTGGCGGCGCGGCAGAATTCCGACATGTCCCAGGTGCTCCGCGCCGCAGCCACATTCGCGGTGGGCCGGTACTCCTTGACGTACAGCGGCCGTCCGTCCTCGGTCAGGACCCACCGGTTGGTCGTATCGGTGCCCATGTGCACCGGCTCGACCACGCCGACAAAGATCCCGTACCTGTCCTCCAGCACATCAACCATCAGGGCCGCGCCGGCGTCGGGGTCGTTCACGTCCATGACTCGTCCTTGGAATGTGCAGGGCGACGTGCGGTCGCGGTTCCGGAGAAAGCGTTCATGCCCGCCACCCACTCCACGCGCGGCTGCGACTCTCCAGGCGCAGGTTCTCCAGCATGGTGCGCGACGTGGTGTCCGAGGCAACGAGTTCCGGCGCCCGGCCCCACTTGAGAGAGGCCGCCGTCCACCCCCGGTAGGCGTAGACCTCCCTGGCGTGCAGATTCGGACTCACGTGTTGCTTGGCGAACCACCTGCCACCGCCGGGCGCCTGGATCTCCCAGACCGGCGGGCGGATGCTGCCCGGCCTAGGGTGGTCAGCCGCCACGGTGTAGGTGTCGGTCACTGACCCCACCAAACGGTGGAGTGCGTCAGGCATATCGGTCACCTCGATGCCCTTTCGCTCGCCGAGCCGCTCAACCCGGCCTAACTCAATGTGGTCATTTGGATGCCGTGAGTGCCCATCGGTGGTTATGTAGCTTGCCAGGGACCACTGACAACGGGCGCTGAGCTGGGCGTATGGCACCAGCTCAGCGAAGTACCGGCTGAGCAGTACCAGCCCGGATCAGCTCGGCAGGCGCGGGGGTTCCAGATGGACGGGCAGCGTCCGGTGCCCGTTGATCAGGAGGCTCCCCAGGGGTTCGAGGCCGTCGACGGGCACGGCGAGCGCCATGTCCGGGAATCGGTCGAAGAGCGCGGGGAGGACGACTCGCGCCTCGGCACGGGCCAGGGGTGCTCCGAGGCAGAAGTGCGCGCCGTGACCGAAGGAGAGATGCTGCTTGTCCTTCCGCAGGACATCGAACTTCCCTGCGGTTGCGCCGTGCAGGTTGGGGTGGCGGCCTGCTGCTCCGTAGGAGGCCAGAATCGCCTCACCCTGGCGGATCGTGATCCTGCCCGGGAGGTAGATGTCCTCCACGGCGTAGCGCAGAGGCAGGTGCACTGCGGGTGAGGCGTAGCGGAGGGTCTCCTCGACCACGTCGTCCCACGACGCGTTCTCGGCGCGGACGTGGGCCAACTGGTCGGGGTGAGTGAGGAGCGCGGTGACGGCCTGGTCGAGAAGATTGACGGTCGTCTCGTAGCCGGCAGAGATGACCAGCAGCAGGGTGTCGAGGAGTTCCTTCTCGGTGAGGACGGAACCATCACCCTCGTCGTCACGAGCGTTGATGAGCGCCGACGTCAGGTCCTCGCCGGGCTCGGACCGCTTCGCCGCGACGAGTTCGGTGAGGATGCCGTACAACGCGATGTTGTTGGCGTCGGCCTCGTCCTTGACCAGCGTGGTGTCGAAGACTCCTTCGACCACGGTGCGGAACTTGGGCCAGACCTCCTCGGGCAGGCCCATGAGGTCGCCGATGACCTGGATGGGCAAGGGGAAGGCCAGCGCCTCGCGCAGCTCAATGGCCTCGCCGGGCTTGGTCTTGGCCATCTGGTCGATGAGGCGGGTGGTGATCTGTTCGATGCGCGGCACCATCTCGGTCGTGCGTCGCGGCGTGAACGCCTTGCTGACGAGGCGCCGCAGCCGCCGATGGTCGTCGCCGTAGGCGGTGAACATATTGGTCACCCCGACCCACAGGGCCAGCGGCCACGTCTCGGTGACCTCGCCGTTGATGAATGCAGGCCAGTGCTTGCTGGCGTCCTTGGACACCCGCGGATCGTTGAGGAGGCTTTTGAGGATGTAGGGGTCGCTGACCGCCCAGGCGGTCACTCCGAGGATGTCCACGAGCGTGGCGGGGCCGGCTGCGTGGAGGGCGGCTTCTTCTGACGGGCGAGCCCGTCCTGTGGGGTCGAGGACGAGCGGTGCAGGGTGATCCACAGCGGTTCTCCTCAGGTGAGAGCGAGGGGCGGGGTCGGGGCGAATTGGACGGGCAGAGCAGTCAGCGCACGATGGAAGGGGCCGGGGCGATAGGCGAGCTGCTCGACCGGGATGGCCAACTCCATCTCGGGTAGGGCATCGAGGATCTGCTCGATGGCCACCTGCGCGGTCAGGTATGCGAGCGGCTGGGCGGGGCAGGCGTGAGGGCCGGCGCTCCATGTCAGGTGCGATCGATTGCCTGCGGGGTAGTTGGAGGCAATGGCGGGATCGTTGTTGCAGGCGGCCATGCTGATCACGACCGGCTGATGGGCCGGAAGGACGACGCCGTCCACCTCGACCGGGAACGGTGGGTAGGACAGGCAGTAGTTCGAGGCCGGTGGGTCGACGAAGAGCAGTTCGTCGAGGGCGTCGCGGACGCTGAGGCTCCCTCGCAGGATGTCGGCGGAGTACCGGGCGTCACTGAGAATCAGCCGCAGGGTATTGGCGATCAGGTTCGACAGGGGCTCGATGCCAGCGCCGTAGAGAGTGACCAGCTGGTGCGTCAATTCGGTGCTGTCGAGCCGGGCTTGGTGCATCAGCAGGCCGGTGGTGATGTCCGTGCCGGGGTGGCGGCGTTTCAGGCCGATGAGCTCGGTGAGCGCCTCGGCGAGCATGATGTTGCCTTCCTCAGCGTTCACCCCTTCGAAGACGGCGGCCATGCCGACGGCAACACGCTGGCCGATCTCAGGCGGGCATCCCAGGATCGCGTTGAGAACCTGGAAGACCAGGGGGTGCGCGTACTGCGTAAGCAGGTCAGCTCGGCCAGCGACGCAGATCTGGTTGATCAGGGGTAGGGCAAGCTGCTGCACCGTGGTGTGCAGGGTGTGCTGGCGGACACGGCCGAGGGCATCGACGTTCGCCGTCCGGTACCGGGCGTGGGTTGTTCCCACACTGCGTAGCGCGTTAGGCCGGTGCTCCACCATCGGCAGAAGCGGGCAGTGGGCGGGTACGGTCTGCTGCCAAACGCGGGGGTCGGCCGGGAAACGCTCGGGGTCGTGGAGGATGCGGACCGCGGTGTGGTAGCCGATCACGAGGGTCGCAGGCACGTCCGGGTCGAGGTAGACCGGGGCCAGCGATCCGTACCACTCGCGCATCTGCGCGTAGGCGGCGTACGGATCGGCCGCGAATTCGGGCGTGTACATCGGGAAGCGGTACTGCTCGGCATGGGCCGGGTACCCCGGAGGGGGCGACGAGGGCAACGCATTCACGAGAGGTGCTCCAGGCGGCGGAATCGGTGGAGGTATTCGACAAGGGCAATCAGCGCGCGGATCGAGGACGACTCGTCGCGCGCGTCGCAGGCCGTGAGCACGACGTCGTCCTCAAGGGCAAGGGCTTGCCGGATCTCGGCCAGGGAGTAACGAGGGGCACCGTCGAACTCGTTGACGGCTACCGCGAAGGGGAGGCCACGTTCCTCGAACAGGCCCAGAACCTCGTCGGAGTCCTCCAGCCGGCGGGTGTCGACCAGGATCAGGGCGCCCAGTGCCCCGCGGAAGAGGTGCTCCCAAAAGGGCGTGAACCGGTTCTGGCCGGGGGTGCCGAAGATGTACAACGCCAACTGCTGGCTGAGAGTGCGCCGGCCGAAGTCGAAGGCCACCGTCGTCTCGGTCTTGCCAGGCAGACCCTTGAGGTCGTCGATGCCGACGCTTGCCTGCGTGATCGGCTCTTCGGTACGCAACGGCGTGATCTCCGAGACGCTGCCGACCAGTGTCGTCTTGCCCGCCCCGAAGTGACCGGCGACAAGGATCTTCGCCGACCGAGTCACCGTGGTGGGCAGGTAGACGTACTCAGACGAGAGCACGGAGTCCATCGAGTACTTCCTTCAGAATGTCGATGCTCGGGGCGTCGTCGGCCGGTGCAGGAGTGGCCAGGTGACCGGTGTCGAGAAGGCCGGAGACCACGATGAGCGCCACGGTCGGAGGTAGGTCCAGGAGCGAGGCGATCTCGGCTACCGACAGAGGGCCGCTGCACAGGCGCATCACCCGGACGGCCTCATTGTCGAGGCCCTGCAGCGGTCGGTCCGCGGCGCGCACCAGGGACGTCAACTCCAGATCGTCGCGGGACGGAGTTGAGCGTCCTCTGGTTCTGACATAGGCCCGGATCATGTCCGGGTCGCGCCGCAGCCCGCTCATGGCCGGGCGCTTCCTTCACCGCTCTGCTGCCGCGGCGGGCTGACCAGTTCGTTGCCGAGGCGTCCAGCGACTTCGTTCATTCGGTGCGTGACGACCCCAGCGTCTGCGGAAGCGGTGGTGACGACCGCCAGCAGGGTGTTCATGCCGGCCGTCTTGACGAAGATGAATCCGTCATCGAACTCGCCCACCACCTGGCGCAGACCGTTGTTCTTCCCGCCACAGAACGGGGCCAAGGCCGCGCCGATCGAGTGGAAGCCGCTGGCTGAGGCGGCAACGGTGTCCGCATCGTCGCGATCCACCGACTCTGAATGGGCCATGAGCAGGCCGTCCGCGGCCAGCAGGACGACGTAACGGGCCTCCGGCATGTCCGCGAGGTCATTGAGCATCCAGCCGAGCCTGTTGTTGGCTCCGTTCGCCTGCGTTGTCATTAGTCTGACGACCTCGCTTCCTGTGTCTGCGCAGCCGACGCCCGACTGCTTCTGCTGCTCTGCTGCCAGGCGCCGAAGACGTCGGCCCGAGCCGGCGCTGTGCTCGTACGCCCCACTGGCGTGGGCTGCTGCCCGCCCGCGGCACGGCGGCGTCGGATCTGCAGCCCGTTCTCCGTCACCGCAGGCTGGGCGCTTGCTGGGACGGCAGCGGGCTGGGCCGTTTGCGGCTCGGTCGGGACCTGGGTGAGCAAGACCTCGGGAATGAACACCGAGGCGCGCATGCCGCCGTAGCGATTCGGTCCCGACAAGGCGACGTCGATGCCGTACCGGCGCGCAAGGAGAGCGATCACCGGGAACCCGACCTTCGGGTAGGCCTCCATGGCCAGGATGTCGACCTGGTGGCGGCCTTCCAACATCTGCCGCGCCCGCTCCAACTCCTCATCGCTCATGCGTTTGCCGGCGTCGTCGATGAGGAGCGTCACCCCATGATGGCCGGGCTGGGTGCTCACCTCGACGTACGTTTGTGGCGGCGAATAGCGTGCGGCGTTGTCCAGCAGGTGACTCAGGATGAGTCTGACCGGTCCGACCATGCGGCTGATGACTGCTTGGTCGCCGGTGTACGGCTGAACGCGCGCGTAGTCGCGGATGGCGCCCTGGGCCGCGCCAACAACATCAGTCAGTGTGCTCGCCGGCCACCTCTGCCCCAGCAGCCCCCCGGCCAGCACGACGTACGACTGTGCCTGGTGGAGCATCTGCTGCACACCGTGATCGATCCTGGTCAGTGTCGCAAAGACGGCATCGCCGTGGTGCCGACGGAGGCCCTGCGCGATCTCGCTGCTCACGTCGATGCCCACGCTCACCATGGCCGTGGCGAAAGACTTCACGGCGACGCGAGTCGCGTCCCGGGCCTCGTCTTCAACTTGGCGTCTCGTCGCGAGTGCGGTCTCGGTCTGCACTCGGTGAAGATCGGCCACGTACAGTTTGGCCAGCACCCGCAGGTCGGCCAGGAAGTCGGAGTCGGCCAGACGATCAGGAACGTCGAACTCCGCCGCTGTGGCCTGCTGCGCCTGCAGGGTGGACGCAAGAGAGTTCAGGCCGCGGGAGACGATGTTGTGCAGTGCCTGATCCCGTGCTGCGACCTCCTCTTGCCAGCGGGCGGCTCGGGCTCGGCAATGCACGGCCAGTCCGACGACGGCGGCGAACACAGCGGCCCAGACCAAGGACACCGCGACGGCTATCTCGTGTCTCATCAGTTCTCTCACTGGGATCGAAGGAGCGGCGAAGCAGAGTGGGAGCAGCGGGCAAGCGTGGGCGCTCACCGACGGGGGACCGACTAGACCTTGATCGAGCTGATCATCTGGGCGAGGCTCGCTACGAACTTCGAGACCGTCGGAGCAAGCGAGGAACTGGCGAGGTAGAAGCCGAACAGCGTGCAGACGACGGCATGCCCGGCCTTCAACCCGCCCTTCTTGACGAGCAAGAACGTGATGATCCCCAGAAGGACAACCGCCGAGACGCTAACTGCCACGCCGCTCTCCGACGCTGCGGACGCCGGCGGACCGCGTCAGGGACAGCCAATGCAGGAGGGCAGGAGCGTCCGTGCACGCATACCCGGCGTCGGGTGGGAACAGCCAAACTCCCGAGCAACGCGAATAGGTCATCCCCGGGCCGTCGGGCGTGCATTCCCACACACCTGCACGACACACTGTCTGGGGTGCGTGCCAACGGTATGCCGTGTCTGATTCGACCGGGATGTGAATCCGGGCGTGTGAGATGCAGCAGAGAACCGGGCCAACCGGCCATCCCCCCTTGCGGACGGCCTCTACCGCACGAAGTCCAACACCGAGCCCTGTCTGTACCACGTCGACGACGCCCAGCTGCGGCAGTGGACGCGGCGCGAGTTGGATCCCCCACGGGAGTTCGGCCTGAGCGGGAGACGGCTGCCTCACCCACGGTAAGAGGGGCTGGGATTGCGGCTGATTCCAGCCATGTGGCGACACAACGGAAGCGGCCGGCCGCTGAGGAGTGCAAGGATCAAAGGCAGCGTCAACTCGGCCTTGAGTGACAATCACCGGGTTCTCCTGTACGTCCAAACGCATCGACTGAGCCGCTTGACCAAGTAACTTCAGTCACAAGGACGTTGGCTGGACCCCAAGACTGTTCACTGAATGACGATTACGCACATTCCCACGGTGATATCACTCTGGTGATCCCGGGCCCAGAAAAGACTGGCGCACCGCACGCACTCGCTTACGGGAGGCAAGAGTGCTTCAGCAGACGCAGCGACGCTGCGATCGATGCGGCTGCACCCTGAGCCAGTACAACACGGATTCGCTGTGTGCCACCTGCGCACGGTCACAACCGACCTGGGAAGTGCATACCCCAACCGTCCCGGAGCACGTCTGGCTCGACCCAGACGTCCGTAGCGCGCTCGCGAGCTTGGACTTCGGTCGGGCCAGCCGCCTCATCCGACTTCGCGGTGGCCTCCGCCAAGAAGACATGGCCCAGATCACCGGCCTGAGTCAGGCGTTTCTGTCCATGCTGGAGAAAGGCAGCCGCCGCCTCACCAACATCGACAAGATCATCGAGTTCCTGTCAGGCCTCGGTGTGCCCGCTCAGCTCGTCGCCCTGCCGCTTCCACACGCACCTGGGCCGACCGTCCAGGAGCCGGCAGTCCAGTTCGTCGGCGACGCTGATCCGAGCCTGCCCTGGACCGCGGCTCGTATGGTGGCAGCACTGGATACCGCGGTAGGAGGCAGCGCGATGGACCGTCGACGATTCCTCACTGCAAGCGGCGTCGCGCTCACTGCGTTCGTCAACGCCTGGGACACGGCCGAGGCTGAGCCTCTCGGAAGGGCGGCAGAGGGAAGCCGCCTCGCCAACGACTTGCTCGACGGATTGCAACGCACCACCGACAGCCTGCGGACCATGGATGCGAGCGACGGCAGCGGCACCCTCACGGCCCTCGGCGACCGCCACCTCCAGTTCCTGAAGTATCTGGCGGAGGAAACGTCGTACGACGAGGCGACAGGCCGCCAGCTGGCCGCGATCATCGCCGATACCGCTACACAGGTCGGCTGGTTCGTCTTCGACTCCGGCGACCGGGACCGCCCGCTCAGCTACCTCTTCGCCGCGCTCCGGGCAGCGAAAGCCTCCCAGGACATACGCCTCGGTGCCGGCGCCCTCTCCTACATTGCGATCCACGCGTACTCCACCGGCGCTCCGCACCACGCCGTGACAGCAGCACAGCGCGCCCGGGACAAGATCAGGAAGCTCGGCATGCCGGCACTGGAGGCAATGCTCCTGACCCGGCAGGCGCGAGGGCACGCCAAGCTCGGCGAGCGTCAGGCGGCCCTGGCCGCGCTCGGCCGAGCTGCTGATCTCTGCGCCCAGGGCCGCTCCGAACACGATCCGCACTGGCTGTACTGGATCAACGAGGGCGAGATCCACGGGCAGACAGGCAGCTGCTTCCTCGACCTCGGGGACCCGAGCAGCGCCGTCGCCAGCTTCACCAAGGCCCGGAAGGCACTCAACCCGGCAGACCATCGAACCCGGGGCCTGTTCCTGTCACGGGCCGCAACCGCCCACATCGAGGAAGGTGACGTCGAAGCCGGGTGCGCTGCGGCGCACGAGGCACTTGACCTCGCATCGAAACTCCAGTCGGCACGGCTCGACAACCACATCGTGAGCATGATCGATCAGCTCGGCTCCGTTGGACACAGCCCGTACGCTCAGGACGTACTGGAACGGCGTGCCGCCATGCTGGCAACAGGGAGCTGACCTTGACCGACGCATCGCAGATACTCGTGCTGTGGGACATCGACCGCACTCTCTTGTATGTCGGTGACATCGACCGCCAGGTCTACCGAGAGACCTTCGCCGAAATCGTCGGCCGGCCCGCGGAACATCTCCCGGCCCGTGGCACTGGCGTCACCATGCCCCTCGCGATCCGATCGCTCCTCACCGACAACGGCGTCCCCGAACCGCAGGTCCCTCACCTGCTCCCGCGCATGGTGGAACTCCTGCCGCAGCGGCTGGCCGCACACACAGAGGACCTCCGTCACCACGGCGTCCTCCTTCCTGGTGCCGTTGCCGCTCTCAGAAGCGTGCATGCACAACCGGGATACGTGTCGACCGTTGTCACGGGAAACCTCAAGCCCAACGCCCTCCTGAAATTGCAGGCATTCGACCTCACCGGACTCCTGGACACAGAGATCGGCGGCTACTCCTCCGACAACGACCACCGTCCAGCTCTCGTCGCTGTGGCGCAGAACCGCGCTCAGGCCAAGCACGGTGCAGCCTTCACCCGCGCCAACACCGTCATCATCGGCGACTCCCTCGAAGACGTCCGTACCGGTCTCGAAGGCGGAGCACCTGTGATCGGAGTTGCCTCCGGAAAGACCTCCGCTGCCGAGTTGTCCTCCGCTGGAGCCGATCTCGTACTCGAAAGCCTGGAAGACGTCCCCAAGCTCATGGAGGCCATCAGCACAGTGGCCCGCTGACCGCCCCGGAAGCGCCTGCTCGTATAACAACCGTGATACCGGCACCCCGGCGTCCGCACGTACGCTGCCATTCGCATACGAGAAACGGGGGTCCGATGTCGAAGAACCCTCGGACATGCGCTGACTGCGGATGCCGACTGAGCCAGTACAACCTGGACGAGCGGTGTGCGGCTTGCGCCCGGGACAGGAGACTCGAAGTTCTCCCCGGCCCCCGCATCCCAGCCGGTGTCTTGGCGGACGTCCAGGTCCAGACTGCTATCGCAAACCGGGACTTCGGCCGTGTGAGTCGTCTCATCCGGGCAGAGGCCGGAATCCGGCAGGACGAGATGGCGTCCATGACCGGACTCAGCCAGAGCTTTCTGTCGATGCTTGAGGCCGGCAGACGACGCTTAACCAACCTCGACAAGGCCGCCCGCTTCCTCAAGGGCATCGGGGTGCCAGACAATCTACTGACCCCGACGCTTCGCGAACACCGGCCACATCCCCTACCCGCCCCTGCACAAAATGGACCGGAAAGCATCGAGAACGGTGACGTGGCGAGCGCCACCACGGACCTGAACCACCTCGCGGCCCAGGCAGCCGCGCATTCCCTTCACTTCGCCGACGACATCACGATGAGTAACGTCAGCGACGTCGAACTCGAAGGGCTTGAGGCCACGCTGACTCAGATCGCCAGCGACTACGTCCACGCCCCGCTGCACCAGATCTTCGTCGACCTCGTCACAACACGAGATTGCCTCTTCTCGCTGCTGAACGGCCGCCAGCCACTCGCCCAGACCCGGGAGCTGCTGCTCCTCGCCGGCACGAGTTGTCTGCTCCTCGCACACGCGTCGCAGAACCTCGGCGACGAAGGCGCCGCCGTCGCTCAACTGCAATCGGCCTGGACTTTCGCGGAACAGTCCGACCACAACGACCTGCGGGCGTGGGTGAAGGGCACAGCCGCCCTCATCGCGGAGTGGTCATCGCGACGGCAGACCGCGCTCGACTACACGCGACAGGCTATCCACCTTGCCTCCGGTGGAGAGACGCGCATCCGGGTCGCAGCAATCGAGGCCCGTGCAGCAGCGCGCATAGGCGACCGACATACGGCCATGGCCGCCCTTGAGGAACTCAAACGCGCCCGAGAGCAGGATGCGGCCAGCGATGCGCTCACCCGGTTCGGAGGCCTGCTCACGTTCCCCGAAGCGAAACAGCACTACTACATCGGCGGAACCTTCGCACTCCTCGGGGAGTACCGGCCTGCCGAACAGCACGCTCTGACCGCCATCGAACTGTACGAGAACGGACCGCAGGAGCACAGGTCGTACGGGGACGAGGCATTGGCACGTCTCGACGTCGTGACAGCGCGAATCGCTGCCGGTGAACTGGAAGGGGCCGAAGAGCAACTCCGGCCCCTCCTGGACCTCCCGCCAGACCGGCGGATCAGGCAACTCGGCGACGCCATGCAAACAGTGGCTAGGCTGCTGGAGGAACCCAGGCTCGCTCGCAGCCCCCTCGCACGAGAACTTGCGGACGCGACCCGCGGCTACCAGGCGCTCGACACCCGAACGAAAGTCATAGTTCCATGACCATGACGGTCTCTCCCGAGTCTGCCGCCCGTCAGGCCTGCCGGGCGTCAGGCCTGGCAGACCGATCCCTCACCCAACTTCACCAGCACGCCACATCCGTGTTTCTACTCCTTGACGCAGGCCTCGTCGTGCGGGTCAGCCCGGCCACTCAGCTGCAGCGGCTCGAGACCGCCGTGACCCTGACTCGCTGGCTTGTCGCGAACGGCTTCCCCGCGACCGAGCCAGCGGATCTTCCACAGCCTGTGGCATACGAACCGTACGTGGTGACGTTCTGGCGCCACTATCCGCAACCGGAGGGCGGACTGCCGTCGGCAGGCCGATTGGGTGGCCTACTACGGGCCTTCCACTCCCTGCCTGCGCCACCGATCACTCTTCCGCAGTTTCAGCCCCTCTCGTCATTCAAGGACGCAGTGGAGTCGAGTGTCGGTCTGGAGCCGACTCAGCGTGAATGGCTGGCTGTACGGCGGGAGGAGCTCCTGGACGCGTACGAAGAGCTAGATTTCCCACTGGGGCACGGGCACATCCATGGTGACGCCTACCCCGGCAACACTCTGTGGGATCAATGCAGCGTAAAACTCGGCGATTGGGACGAAGCGGCATTCGGGCCTCGCGAGATCGACCTGGCTAACACCTTCCAAGGGGTGCGTTTCGGGCGCACTGCGGAAGAACTTGATGAATTCAGCAATCAGTACGGATACGACATCAGTCGGTGGCCTGGACTCCGCGTCCTTTGTGAAATTCGAGACCTCCATACTCTCGGCTCCTATATTCGACGCGCAGACCGCGGAGATTCCGCTGCGAGGCGGCAGCTGTCGCATCGCATAGAGACGCTCAGGAACCGTGAGGTTCAAGCTCAATGGAACGTTGCCTGACGCATTGGGTGCCAGGCGCGTGACTCCGCGTTTCGCGCCCACGCCATCTGCGGAGCAGCGGGTTCCTCGTGAGCCTGTTCCGCTTCCCAAGTGAGCTCCGCGGTGACGATCCGGTGCATGAGCGTGTGGGAAATCGGGCGATTTGGCCACCTGGACTGCTGAAGGCAGGGCAGGCTGTGGCCTGGTCAGGTCTCTCTCGTCCTCAAGGAACACGTCATGACTTACAGCGCGCCCGTTGCTTCAGCAGGGGTCACCTACACCGATGGCTGCTATCGATCGGTGATCGGTGTCCATTTGATCTTGCAGCGCGAAGGCAGGGTCCTGCTCGGGCTCAGGGCGGGTACGGGCTGGCGGGATGGGCACTACCACGTGCCTGCCGGCCATCTTGAAGCCGGCGAGACTGCCACGGCCGCCGCGGTGCGTGAGGCGGAAGAGGAACTTGGCTTGAGCCTGCGGGAGCAGGATCTGGAACTGGTGCACACCGTCCACCACTGGACGGCGGACGACGATCCGCGCCTCCAGTTGTTCTTCTTGGTGCACTTCTGGGATGGGGAACCGGTCAATGCAGAGCCGCACAAATGTGCACATCTCGGCTGGTATCCCCTCGGGGATCTACCTGAACCCATGGTCGACTTCACTGCCGCCGCCCTGAAGGCGATTCCCCAGGGGATCACCTTCTCCTGCGTCGGCTGGCCCGAATCACCCAGTGACGCCTAGTTCGGTCGGCGCCGGGCGGGGCGGACCCTTGAGTGGTTGCCCCGCCCGAGATCGTTTAGGCGGTGAAGACGAGTTCAGACTCGGCGAGGATGTCCCGGCCGAGGACTGCCAGGTAGACCTCGTCGACACTGCCGTAAGAGGCCTGGGCGATGTCGAGGCCCAGGGCTGTGGCAGCCTCGCGTACCGCGTTCTCGTCCGGCCCTTCGACCTCAAGGAAGGTGGGAAGGTCGGGCCAGGTGTCGATGTCGAAAGTGACGCCATTGAGCTTCCACTCTTCGCGGTAGTTCTCCTGGTAGCGCAGAGCCGTGAATCCCATTGCCTCCAGTAGCGTCTTCGTCGCGTCGAATTCGCCGACCTCCACCTCGGCTTCCAGGGTCGTGTCGATTGCCGCGACTTCCGACGTGACCTGCTTGTAGGTAAGGAACGTCTTCGCACCCTGCTGCCGCAAGCGCAGCCAACCGCCGCGGGCCTCGATGTCGTCGTTCTTGAAAACGATCCGCCGCATGAGGGTGCGGGGCATGGTGCACGTGGCGGAACGCGATGTCAGATGCTCAGTGATCTTCGTGACATCGACTTCGAGGAACCGCGCTTCGAATTCAGTCTTCATCGTTCTCTTCCTGCTGGTGGGTCGCGATGATCAGGCCCATGCGGTGGACATGTTGGTGCAGTTGCTCGACGTGGGGTGCTTCGAGGAACGGCGGCGTATACGTCTCCCAGTCGATCGTCCAGCCGGGGAAGTGGTGCCGCATTCCTCCTTCCTCCGGATAGTGCTCCAAGGTCAGGTGGCGTGGCTCGACGGGCATCATGTACTCGGCACCGAACACGCCGCCGTGTGGCCGGCACAGGCTCTTCATTGTGGCGACGAACTCGCCCAGGGGCCGGCGATGGTTGATGCTGTAGTGCCACGAGCAGCTAGTCCAGACGGCATCCGACGGTTCCAACTCGGCTGTCAGGTCGAGGATATCGGCCTCGACGATCTCGACAAGGTTCGAGAAGCCCTCTTCAGCCAGCCGCTTCCTCAGGCCAGACATGGTGGACTCCACGCCCCCGGGCAGGACGACTGGGCCGCCGTTGAGCGCAGTCGTGTTGCGCTCTATGGCAACGACGCGGATCCCGCGTCGGACCAAGGGCAGCACGAACTTGCCGTCAGAGGCGCCCACGACGCACACCGATTTGGCCCCGCGCTCCTTGATCAGACTGAGGAACAGCGGGAAGAACGTTCGGGTCTCTTGCCAGAGACTGCGCGTGATCGCCATCTCAACTCACCCTCGCCGTCTCGTACACCACGTCCGGGATCCCGGCAGCGAACTCGTCATCAGACCGTGGCTCATACCTGATCACCTGCTCGGCCTTGTCCCAGCGGAAGGCGTTCACGTCTCGGCCGACCGCCTTGCAGGACACGGTCAGAGCGCCGCGCGGGTCTGATTCGATACGGTCAAGCCACCCGCCGGCCACCAGGTTGGAGCACTGCTCGCCCGCAGGCTCAGGGGACAGATCTGAGTCGTAGATGACTTGGATCCCCAGGCAGGCTTCCCTGATCTGCTGGTGAAGGTCGGCGTACCGGTCGATGTCGACGACTTCGAGGTCCGGGTGCTTGGCCGCGTTGCCCACGAGCCGCAGTGCGTGGAGCTTCAGCTCCGTCACCCCATGCTCTTCGAGCATCCTCGCGAGCGGCGCCACGTCGTCCAGAGTGCTGTCCGTCACGGTCATGGTGGCGCCAGTGGTCAGTCCGAGGCCGACGGCAAGGTCGATCATCTCGATGGCGCCCTCGAAGCTGCCACGCTGTCGGATCAGGTCGTGGTGGAGCATGAGGCCGTCGAGGGATACGCGGAACTTGTCTATCGAGGGGGCGATCGCCTCGATCCTCGACCGGAAGCCGCGGTGTCCGTTCGTGCAGATCTCGACGTCAAGCCCGATCTGCTTGGCGTACGCACTCACCTCCGCGATGTGCGGGTACAGCAGGGGCTCCCCGCCCAGAAGCGTCACGGCATCGAGCCGGTACACCTCGCGGAAGTGGTCCAGGATGCTGCGGGCCTCGTCGAGTTCGAACTGGTCCGGCTCTTTGAGTAGCTCCCCGTGGAAGCAGTGCTTGCACGTGTAGTTGCAGCGGTAGAGAAGCTGCAGGTAGAGCATCCGAACGCGGGTGATCCCTGCGACCTGGTCGAGCATGGTCCTCAGCTCCTTGATGAGGGGGGACGGCGCAGCGCCCCACAGCCAACTGCGGGCGACTGCGGGCTATGGCCAGGGAAGAAGTTCGTTGGGAGTCGCGGTGGCGAGACCTCCATCCGGGGTGCGCGCCACGATGACCTGCACGACTCCGTGATCGCGCAGCAGCTCCCGGCAGCCGCCACACGGCGACCAGACTCGGAAAGTACCGTTGCCGCGTACGACAGAGACCGCTGCGACGAGGCTTACTGCGCCTGCGGTCACTGCCATGCCGATCGCTACGGCTTCGGCGCACACGGAGCAGTGGCTGCAGTTGTGCGACCGGACATGCAACGCGGTGAAGACGCGTCCATCATCAGCGAGCACTGCGGCCGCCACGATCGCCCGCTCGGGATCGGTGCACTGCAAGAGCGACTCGCACGAGTCCACCAATCCGAGAAGCTCGCGCGGCGATGCCGGGAAGGTGGTTTCAGCGCCCATGGTCGATCTCAGCATCCGACGGCGTTGCATTGGTCAGCCCATGACTGGGCGGCTGCCACAGCAACTGGCCGCCCTCGCTGTACACCGGCGGGCGGGGCCACGCGTTGGCCACCCAGTCACCGAGGGAGTAGGCCCCAACCGCATCGAAACAGACCATGTCGCCGGCCTGCAGCGGGGCGGGTGTGGTGACCTCGCCGAAGGTGTCACTGCGGTGGCACAGCGGTCCAACGAGCTGTATGGCCTCGGCGGGCCCTTCATCTGCGGTAGCGAAGACGATGGGGCGGGTCTCGTTACCCCGCCAGCAGTGCAGCCCATTCGTGCCGAGATCCAGTACTGCGTGCCGTCGGTCTCCGTCACGCCGTACTGCAATCACCTTGGCGACCGCGACCATCGATGGCTCTGCGAGGAACCGACCCGGCTCGAAGATCAGCTTCGTCACGCCGAGGTCGGCCAAGCGGGCAGCATGCCGATGAAAGACGGCTGCGATCCCTTCAAGGTCCGGCGCCTTCTGCTGGCTCTTCGGGGTCGGGAGCCCCATGAGCATCAGAAGATCGAACAGTGGCCCAGTGCGCTGCTTCGTCACCCATCCAGACGCGATGCCGCCCCCGAGATCCAGAGTCGCAACCGGGACGCCGGAATTCTTCAGCCGCTCAACAAGATCGCCGAGCCTGCGTAGGGCGACGTCGTAACGCGACGCCGACACCAGCTGGCTGCCGAAGTGCAGGTGAAGGGCCTCCAGCCGGACCGGTTCGCTGCTGGCGAGCTTGCGGCATGCATCCAGGACCGCGGTCCCGTCGATGGCCCAGCCGAACTTCGTCACACCGCGGTTCCAATGTTCGGAGGGATCACGGCCGAGCTCCCCGGAAACCTCGGGAATCGTCACCCGTACCCCTACGGACAACGGCTGAGAGTCGGTGGTGCGCCGCGAGACGACGTCGATCTCTGTGTCGGTCTCCATGTTGACCAGCCGCGGTGTCGAGGTGGGGTCGTCGACGATTTCTTGTAGAAGCCCATCGGCGCACTTCCCGATACCGTTCACGACGATGCGCCCAGCCTGGTGCAGCTGACGTGCAGACCTCCATTCCGCGGGGGAGGTCACCTCCGCACCGATGCCGGCGTCGGCCAACTCGCCGCACAGCGCAGGTAGGTAGTTGGTCTTGTACGAGTAGTACACCTCAGCTGGGATCGGCAGGCTGGCCGTGAAGCTGTGAAACCGGTCGAGCGCGGCCGACAGGCGGGTCGGTGAGAACACGTAGAACGGAGTGGGATGCTGGTGGCCCAAGCCGAAGGCGTGCTCGTGCAGCGAACTAGCCACGGATTGCCTCCCTTTGGGTGGCCAGTTGGGCAAGCCTCTCTGCGACTTGGGCGGCATTCAGCCTCGTGGTGTCAAAGGGTTGAAGGCCGAGCGCCTCGTATGTGCGGCGCGTAACTTCGACGTTGGACTCCTCGCGGCGGGACCAGTAGCTCAATCCGTGTTGCCGCTCTCGCTCAGCGAGCCGCTCCTGCCGAACGGGTTCGTCGACGGTCAGGAGGACGGTCATGTCTGGCGCGAGGGCGTGATCCCAGTTGATCTCCGGGAGCTGAGAGGCCCCCAAGGCCGCGTGCGTGGCGAGAGTTCGATAGAAGTAGCTCTCAACTACCACGTCTTGGCCGCTGCGGACGTGCTCGCGGACCGTCTCGGACACCGCGTAGTTCGTCATCATCCAGAAATGCAGCCGCGGCATGACGAGGCGAGTCCTGTCGACGCCCTTGCGTACGGTCTCGAATTCCGGGAGGAGGGTCGGGATGAGGGTCGCATCGAGTCGTTCCGCCAGGAGCGGTGACACAGTGCTCTTGCCGACCGCGCTTAGGCCTTCGAGCACGATGAAGCGACCATGTGCTTGGCCGCTCCCGTGAGAGCGTGCTCTCTGCTCGCGTGGTGAAGATGGGACTCGTGTCGGCTCCGGCACCTGCCGTGCTCCCCTCGCATTGTGCAACTCGGTGATCGTGCTCGTTTCCCTCAGGCCTCCGGAAGAAAGTGCCTGTGCCGGGAGTTGCAGCTCGGTGCGAGGTGTGCATTTCGGGCAACCGAACCGTCCTGAGTGCCCGTCAAGCGTGTTGGCTGAGGGCGCCAGCCGCATATTTCGGCAGTAATATCACTGGAGTGATGTCGGGGTTCCAGCCAGCTTCTACGCATGGTGGACGTGCGGTGCGAGGCCCGTGCTTCGAGCGAGTGGGAAGCACCCTGCGCTGACGTAGGCCCTGGTGCCTCCGCGGCGCGTTCGAACGCGCCGCGATGACGGCCGCATCACCGAGTCCGAGGCGCAGGCTCTGACCGAGAGCGCCCGCCGGCTGCCCTACACGCATCGGACTCGCACCGCTCTGGGCCGTCTCATGGCCGAGGACGGAGTCGGCGACGTCTACGCGAGGGCCGACATCTGGAGATGCGGCACCCCGCACGACCTCAAGCGGGAGGACGCCGAGACCGCCTGCGCGTCCTGGCCAAAGGGCAGTGCACCACCGCAGAGGCGACGGTGACGGGGTGGGCGGAGGGGCCGTGGCAGACCGGCTTCGTTCGCTACTGGAGCGCCGCCTTCGCCCCCGTAACCGACAGTGGTCTTCCGTTTCTGCCGCTGCTCCAGCAGCAGCTCTACGACCCCACATTCCCCCGGCGCTGGCGCAACCACGTCCTGTCCCCCCTCCTCGCCGCCGACGGCCAATACGCCGTTGATGAAAGGGACGTTGAGGATTTCGCGGCTCGCAGCGGCTTGGCGCTGGCCGACCTCACAGGCGAGCAGCTCCTTCTCGAAGGAGGTGAGCGAGCGTTCAGCCAATGGCGGCGAGGAGCGTCGCGATCACCTCGTAGCTGTTCCTGACGCCTTCCTTGTTGCCGAGACGGTGGCGCTCCAGGCGGATGGCGCCGAGGTGCCGGGCTTCGTAGATCTTCGAGCGCCAGGTCGCGGCGTCGGACTGGTCCAGGGGGCCGTAGGTCTCCCAGAACGACGTCCGCTCATCGGCCTTGGCCGTGGCCATGCGGATGGTCCAGTCAGCTGCCGGATCGCCCCAGAGCGTGCGATCGAAGTCGATCACTCCGCTGAGTGTGGGCGCTGGGGCCGACGTGTCCAGAAGACAGTTGATTGTCCAGAAATCCCCCGACAGGAGGCGGGGTTCGGTGATCTCGTCGAAGGTTGCCCGGTGCTGGTCGACCAGGTCTGCGACCTTGCGCAGGTCAGTAGCGTCCAGTCCGGCGGCGTCGAGGTCGGCTGCGATGTCGGTGAAGGAGGCGGTCAGCGCCTCGCTCCAGGCGGTGTGGCCAGGGCTGGAGACGGGGCCGAAGTGCGGGCCGCGTACCGCGTGCACGGTGCGGGCGACCTCACCGAGCTGCCGGAAGAAGTCCGGCCAGGTAGAACGCGGATAGGCCCCGAGCCGCTCGGCGGCCGGATCGCCGTCCAATAGCGTTTGGACCATGACGTCCCGCCGAATGACCTCGTGGGTGAAGTCGGCGGCGATGAGCCGGGGCATCAGCGAGGCGATGGGCGCGAGGTAGGGAAGGGTCGCGAACTCGTTGCGCATCAGGGCGTGTTCGCTGCGGAACTGCTTGTGGGGCGGTGGTGCGACGCGGAGGATGACCGGCCGGTCCTCCCAGTTGACGTACACGCGCAGGGTGGTGTTGTACATCCCGCCGCCGAGCTCGACGGCAGCGGTGACCTGGGTGCCGCTGCCGAAGGTGCGGCGGCAGATCGCCGCGATCTCGTCCGGTGTCACCGGTTGCTGGAAGGCGTCGGGCGAGCGCGGGATCGGCTGGTACTCCATGAATGGATGCTCCGTAAGCGGGAGGGCCTGCCGCAGCACCGTATCGGGGCCAGCCGGTGTTCATCGGCGTCTGCGGGGCCGTGGCCGCGGGGTGCGCGGGGCGGGCAACCGCGACACCTGCTGTGCGGGGGCGTCGTGCCGCTGTGGTCCGGCGGCGCCGTCGATGAGCTGACCGCACTCGGCAAGCGTGTGTCGTCCAGCAGGGCGCAGTCCGGTCCTGGCTCATTAACATGCCCTTGGGCTCGACAACGCCGCTTCCGACTACTCTCATGCCTAGTGAACCCCGCTGCCCGCCATCGACGTTACGGCGCTGACCCGTGATCCACATGGCCTATCCCGCGATCTTTGGACGTGGCGTGGCTGTTCACATGATGTGTCAGTTCTCTTCTGTGACTTTTGGCGACGGCCTTGCACCGTCGCCCCCTTTCGCTACGCGGAGGTCTGTTCGGCCAGGCCAGTTGGCTGCTGAGCTCGGAGTAGTTCGGCGAGTGCTGCGATCCTGCGGAGCGGGCCCAGGTCCGGTTCGGGGACGGAGCAGGTCCCCATGAGGGTGGTGGTCGCGTTGCGGATGGCGGTGTGCAGGGGTGAGTCGTGGACCACTTCGTCGTGCAGCATCAGGCCGTCGCGCTCAGCGGTGACGCGGTGGTGGTTGCGCTCGAGTTGCCAGCCGCCGGTGGCGGTGACGGGGTCGAGGTGCACGGTGAACTGTGTGCGGCCGGCATGCACGGTGACGCGACG
Organism: Streptomyces sp. NPDC020192; assembly: GCF_044388685.1. Taxonomy (NCBI): domain Bacteria; kingdom Bacillati; phylum Actinomycetota; class Actinomycetes; order Kitasatosporales; family Streptomycetaceae; genus Streptomyces; species Streptomyces sp. NPDC020192. The sequence goes on from NZ_JBIRXG010000016.1 coordinate 154,743, forward strand.
GTGGCGGTCGTCGGCCGGACGGAGTCCCTGGCGCCAGGGCCCCGTCCCGCTTGTGGCGGTACGCGGGGTGCTGCCCAGGACGACGGTTGGGGTGGCGATGCTGGAGGTCAGCTCGATGCGTAGGCGTGTGGCGCCGTAGGTGAGGTTGGTCCGTTCGGTGAGCGCAGAGACGAAGAGCCGGGGGTCGTAGGTGGCCCACAACTCGGCGTGTTGGGGCTGCTGGGCGAGGTAGGCAGCGGCTGCTTCCGCGGGCAGGATACGGCGCAGTACGGCGAGCATGTGGAGCCACTCGTAGCCGAGGACGCCGTAGGAGCGGTCGACGAAGCGGCCTTGGGCGACATCGCCGGTGCGGTCCTTAGTAAAGGTCACGGCGACGTAGTCGGGCTCTGTGCCCGGTTCGAGACGAGCCATCAGATTGGTAAGGACGTCGAGGGCCCGGGCATGCTGGTACTGGTCAGTGACCACGAAGCGGGCGTTGTTGTGGCTGGCGAGCAGGGCGGTGAACGCGTCGATTTCGTGGCCCTGGCAGGCGGGTTTCTCCAGCAGGATGCGGGCTTCGGGCTCCTTTGCCAGGATCGTGCGCAGCACGGGCAGATGGTCGGCGGTGGGGCAGCACACAGACCACAGGCCGATGGTGGAGCGCACGGCGGCGGGCATCTCCTCGAGCCCGTTCGGGAAGCCCCGGTACGCCTTGGGAAGGTCCTGGTGCTTGGGGTCGACGATGGTCAGGCTGGCTCCGTGTTCAGCCAGGATCTGGGCGTGGAGGCGGCCGGCGGCGCCGTAGCCGACGACGCACGCCGACATCCCTGCCAGGGAGGCCGTGGTCGCACTCTGCCGTGTTACGGCACGCGGTGATGGTTGCTGTTCGGTGGCGAGGTATGTGTCGTAGTAGGCCGAGTAAAGGCCGGAGTTGAGGATGATGTCGTCGACGAGGTCGGTGTGGATGCCGGGCGTGAGGTTGTCGGCGCGCCGGCACAGGGCGTCGGCGGCGATGAGGGTGCCGGCCCGGTAGGCGTCGTAGCCCTGGTTGGGGATAGCGTCTGCCTCGAAGAGGTTCATGGAGCGGCCGTCGCCGAGGAGGGTGACTTGGCCCCCTCCAGATAGGCGGTAGCGGCGACCGATGCCGGGGATTTCGGTGGCGGGCAGGCCGCGGTCAGGGTCGGCGAGGACGCTGAAGTCGCGGGTGGCGAAGGGGGCAAGGTACGCGCCGTCGGGAAGCAGTTGCAGGTCGTCGACGGTGAGCGCGTCATCTCCGGTCGTGCCCACGATGAGGAATGGGTGTACTGCGCGCAGGGCGTCGGCGGTGGTGCGGTAGGTGGCGTGGCCGGCCTCGGCGGCGGCGATCAAGGCGAGCGGGTCAGGGTCGACGACATGTATCTGGCAGCCTTGGTGGCGGAGGGCCTGGGCGAGCCGAGAGCCGAGGGTGCCGTAACCAATCACAACAGCAGGGCGGCCGGTGACCTTGATGGCAGGCAGCAGCGCACGCAGCCGACGCAGGCAGGAGTCGGCGATCTCGGGATAGCCCAGGCGGGTCTTGAGCTGGGAGCGGGCGAGGTTCAGGACAGGTATGCCGAGTTCTCCAGTTGCGGTGATCCGTTTGAGGCCGGAAACGGTCAGTTCGAGGGCGGCGTCGATTCGGCGGGGCGCGTCAGCGCGGCCGTAGCCCTGGGCGAGCAGGCCGCCGTCGTCGATGACCAGGACCTTGCGTCCGGCCTCGTGCGCAGCGTCGATGAACGCGTCGACCTGGTGAAGCGCAGCGGCAAGTTCGGTGGCGTGGGTGTCGGGGGCGTTGATGGCGGTGTTGTCCAGCAGGCCGCTGGCGCACCCGAGGTCGAGGAGAGTGGCGTGGACACGGTCGCGGTTATGTGTGCGGTCACCCTTGGCCAGGGCATAGATCCACTGGGTCGGGACGCCCGCATGCTGGAGGGCGAGCAGGAAGCCGAGGGTGTTCTCCACGTAGTGGTCGCGGAAGATGACCGCCCAGTCGGCGAGCACACTCGTGGTGGGGGTGAACTGGGCCAGTAGCGGCATGGTCGCCGTGATCTGATCCAGTTCGTCTGGGTGGAAGCGCCGCAGCGCCGTCCGAAGCCAGCCGGTGAGGTCGGCGGCAGCGTCGGCGACCTGTTCCTTGTGGTCGAGGAGGATCTCCAGGTGGGTCGCCGGTATGGCGTGGCTGAGAGTGTCCGGCTGCAGTGGGGTGTAGGGGTGCCAGCGCAGCGCGAGCTGCGGGGTGGAGTTCTCCGGTTCCGCATCGGTGGCTGTCAGCAACAGGCTCGCCTCTCCGGACGGGACAGCTCGAAGCTGGTGGCGGGCGGCGATTTTGGCTACGCCTGCCGTGAGGGTGTCCGGGTCGATGGGTCCGCGTAACACGGTCCAGGCGGTGGGTGTGTCGGCCTGGTATAGGGAGTGCTCGAGTGTGGGCACTGGATCATCCCTTTCTGGGGCGGGCGGCAGGGTGTCAGCGGTTCGGGGTGGAGATGAGTTCGGCCATGAGCTGGTCGGTGTCGGCCAGGTGGTTGAGGAGGACGGTGACGGTGCGGTGGCGCAGCAGCCAGAATTCATCGAGGTCGTCCTGGAACAGGCCGGGCTTGAGGTAGTGCTGCTTGACGCCGTAGAGACTGCCGAGGAGCTGCACCAGGGCGACGCGGGCGCAGGCGGTGATGTCGATGTCGGCGACTGCCGGGTTGGCCGCCCGGTAGGCAGCGATGAACGTGCGAGCGGTCTGCATCCAGTCGGTGCCGCTGGTGACGGTGTTCGGGTAGAACGCCATGCGGCCGAGGTCGTAGGAGATCAGGAACGGCTTCGGGGGGCGGAAGTCCAGGACGGCGGTGAGCGTGTCGCCTTCGAAGAGGAGATTGACGGGGCTGTAGTCGCTGTGCAGGACTTGGGTGGTGAGGTCGGAGGGGAGCTCGGCGATCAGTTTTGGCAGGCTCTCCAGCATCGCCCGCCGCTCGCGCAGGGTCTGTTCGGCCAATGCGTCGAAGTCGTCGGCGGTGCCACTGTGGGTGCGCTCGGCGATGATGCCTAGGAGCTGGTCGATGGTGGCTTCCAGGCCGGCCGGATCGATGCGCAACCAGGCGTCGGCTTCCGGGGAGGGGGCGGCGCTTTCGGGCAGCGGGGCGAACAGGGCATGGATGCAACCTAGGGCCTCCCCTGCCTGGGCGCACTGCTCTGTGTTCAGGACGGTGATCACGCGGCCAGGCATCCACTGCCATACCGACATCGCGTGAGGGGTGCTGCCGTCGATGAGCTGCGCGTGGCAGTTGGCCACGATGGGGGCGGCAGGGATGGTGTGGCGGCGGGCGAGTTCGGACAGACCGATGGCTCGCTCCTCGGCGGCAAGATCGGTACCGGGCGGGTAGTGCTTGACGAATACCTCGCGGTCGTCGCAGATGGCCCGGTAGTTGACGGTGCCCTGTCCGATGGGCAGTTGAACCATGCTGCGGACCGCCAGGCCGTAGCGGTCGGCGAGGACAGCAGCGATGGCGTCGGCAGGCGAGAGGGACGGCGTGGGCACTGGGGACTCCTTGCAGGTGCATGGCGCAATGGCCAGTTCGTCACGGGCGGGGCGGACTTACAGGGTTGTGCAGGCCCTGAGCGAGGCGCGCGTAGGTAACGCCGATGGCGCGCCACCGTGTGGCGGGATCGAGTGGGCTGCGCGGTGCGGGGACGGTCGCGGCATGTTCGGCTGTGGCCAAGGCCTGGCCAGGCCCGGCTTCCGGGTCGTACAGCCGGGCGGATCGGCCTGCGGTCATTTCCCGGATGGCCGGCAGGTCGGGGGCGATGACGGGAGTGCCGCAGGCGAGCGCAGTGCCGACCGAGCTGGGATGGAGCATCTGGGCGAAGAAGTCCCACGGCCCATCAACCCTGTACGGGCACAACGCGGTGCCGGCTGCCCGGTACAGCACGTGGGCATGCCGCGGCGGCACGCGCTGCAGGTACAAGTGGACGCGCCCGCCACTAGCGGCGGCCTGGCGGGTGAGTACATCTGTGAGGCTGGGTTCGCGGCTGGGGCCAGCGAGGAACAGATGGGCTCGGCTGGTCGCATGGCTGAAGGCATCCACGGTGGCGGGCAGGTCCTTGTAGGCGGTGACATTGCCGAGCACGAGCACCGCGAACGGCACTGCGGCCATATGCCTGGCCAGGGCTTCGACCGGCACGGGAGCAGGCCCCGGGGCGGGGGTGGGCGCCGCCCATCCCGCCACGGTAACGGGCGCGCGGGTCAGGGTGCCCAGGTGCGCGGCGTCTGCGTGGGTGTGGGTTACGACAGCGTCGGCCAGGGCAAGCACGCCGTTGGCCGCATACCGGTCTTCCGCGCCGGCTTTCTGGCCGTCGATCGGCAGCAGGTTGTGCACCGTCCACACGATCTTCCAGCTGGCCGCGCGCAGGGCCTCCAGTCGCTTGAGCATGGCCTCGGCGGCCATCTGGGTCCGCTGCCCATCTGGCTCCTGGTACAGCCGCTTGAGGCGGTGCAGGTTGACCACCCCGGGTGGACCGGGGCGTTCGGCGAGCACGTCGAGGCCGGCGGCGAACTCCAACTGCAGAGCGGGCGGGGCATGCCGCTCCAGTTCCGCGAAGTATGGGCTGGGCCATGCTGGATAGTTGCTGATCACTACCCACGGCGCGAGCCCCGCCGTGGTGCGCGCCGTCATGAACTCGCCTCCATATGCGCGGCGTTCCGCCACTTCCACCACGCAGCGTGCTCGTGGTACCGGGCCAGGGCGGCGGCCCGGGTGCGGTCGACGCCAGTCCACTCCACCGCGACCTCGATGGGCTGCCCGGCCGCGATGCGGCGGATTGCGTGATCTGCCACGACGGCATGGCCCGGGTCGGTCAGCCCGGGGCCGGGATCGGACAGGTGCAGCACCTCGATCCACGGCACGAGCCGTTTCAGCCGTTCGGCCGCACGGTCGTCTCCCGGATCTGCGAGGGCCTGGGCGAACTGCGCGGAGTCGGCGAGCAGCCGCAGGCGCGGCTGCTGCTGAAGAAGGCACACCAGCGCCGCATGAGGGCGTGAGGCCAGCCACTGCGGGGCATGGAGCTCGATCAGTAGCGGCACCGCCAGCACGTGACCATCGAGCGGCCCGCTGCCGTCCCCGGCGAGGGTCGTGTGGAGAGGGTGCCGGGCCAGCAGGCGCAGCCACCCAGCGCCCAAGGCGCGAGCGGCGTCGGCCAGGCGGCATACCTCTTCGCGCGCCTGGCGGCGTACCGCCGGATCGGCGCTGAGCAGGTCGGCCAGATCGGTGTCGGCGGTGACGCCGGTGACCGGGACCGTGCACGCGCTCGCCTCACGCCAGCGGGCCAGAGTCGTCGCATCCTGCGCCGCGAGGTCGCAGCCCCGCCTACCGCCGCGCAGGTGTATGAACGGAATGCGGTGACGTGCTGCCCAGGACAGCAGGGCGGGGACCTCCAGTCCCCGCACGGAGATGCTGTACAGCCCCACCGGGGCGGGGGCGATCACGCGGCCCACTCGAACAGCACGACGGGCTCGGCCGGGCGACCCGGCTGGTCGAGCAGCTCGAAGATCCGGGGTGCGAGATGGCCGGGCACTCGTCGGCACCACGACGCGATGAGCTCCGGATCCAGGTGTTCGGTGAGCCAGGATACGGCGTCGGTGTAGGTCTGTTGGTAGGCGCCGACGGGGGCTGGGGCCAGCTCGTGCATACCGATGATGGTCCAGCCGCCACGGTGCGCCGCCAGCGCGGGAAGGGCACCGTTCTCGTCCGGAGTCCCGAGGATCCCAAGGGTGCCGCCCGCCGCGACCAGGCCGGCCGCCCGGCCGGGCTGGCCGGTGGCGTCGAAGACCAGGGTGGCACTGGCGGGCTCCACCTCGGTCACGCACGTCACTCCGGGCGCCCGACCGATCGGCGCGTACCGGCGCGCGGTGAGGACCCGTATCCGCTCCGCGCCGTGGCGGCGCAGCGCCAGCACACAGCCCAGGGCAACGGGACCGGACCCCACCACGACCGCATCCTGCACGATGGTGGGCGCGGGCAGACGGTTAAGGCCTACGGCGGCCATCAGCTGAAAGCGGCCCACGGCCGCCACGGGCAGGGAGGTCCTGTGGGGGACGGCGAGCGCGCCGATCGTACTCGGGGCGAAGGCGGCGCCGTGCGGTGCCGGGGCGAGCACCCAGCCCCCGGGGGCCTCACCCAGGGACATATACCCGGCATCTCGGGCCAGCCCGTGCACGGTGGCAGCCATCTGCCGTCGCTCCGTGCCCGGGCTGAGCACACTGAGCCGCCCGGCCAGCATGCCCTCGGGCACCGCACCGGCGGCTTGCAGATGTGCCGCCCCAGTGGCGAAGCGCACCCGCGCGCCGCCGTAGGAAATGATGGACTCAGTCATCAAGCGCCTCCAGGTAGGCGGGCAGCTCGGTGAAGTGCCCGATGACACCGACCGGCGCGGGCAGGCCCTCGGGGCGGGGCCCGGAGGCGATCAGGACAGCCCGCATGCCGTGCTCATACGGTCCGATCGCGTCCTTGGCTGGGGTGTCCCCAACGAACACGATCTCCTCGGCCGGGCAGCCGGCCCTCTCAATGACCGTGTCGTAGAAGCGGGGATGGGGTTTGCGGAATCCAAGGACACTGGAGAGCACCAGCGCATCGAAGCAGTCCTCGATACCGGCCGCGCGCAGGGTGCGCCGCCGTACGCTCTCGGGCCGCTGCGTGTTGCACGACAACACGCACACCAGTCCGCTCGCATGAAGCCGGCGCAGCGTCTCGGCGGATCGGGCGTCGACGAAGGCATCGGGCACCGCAGTGAACACCGCCTCGGTGGCTGCCTGTGGATCCGGGATCACCGCCGCGCACGCGTGGGCGGCACGCGCCAGTTGCTCGGCGAAGGGACTCTGGATATCACTGGCGCGGTCCTCCTGCCGGACATCGCGGGCAGCGTCCTCGAACGCGGCCGCAAAGCCCTCGGGGACCGAGGTGTTCTCCAGATCCTTGAGCGCCTGGGAGACCGTGGCCCCGTCGGGACTCGGCCCGGGCCGGGCCAGGGTGCCACCGAAGTCCACCGCCAGCGCACGTACCGTCACCACGTTGCTCCTTTCACCGAACCGGATGTGAATTCCTCGATGCACGAGGCGATGCGCTGCGGGGTACCGCGCACCGCATGGAGCGGCAGCCGGGCCGCCAAGGCCTGAACGAGGGCGATACGTCGCCGGGCTGCCGCCGCATCCTCCACCAGGCGCAGCACCATGGGGGAGGTCTCCAGGATCCGGTCCAGCAAGTGCGTACTGGCACGCAGCCACGCCGTGGCCGCGGTGTGGGTGTCCTCCGTGTACAGACCAACTCGCGCGGAGGGATCACCGTCGACGGCGACGAGGACAGCCGCCAGCACCCGCCCACCCGCCGGGTCCGTTGCGTCGTTCCAGCGGCTGCGCAGATCGATCCGGTCCGCATCTGACGGATCGAGGCGCAGTTGGGGAAACCACCGGGCCACCGCACTGGATCGGGCCATGAAAGCGCTCGTCCCGCCGCGTACCGCGGGCGCCGGGTGGACATCGAGCAAGGCGACGTCGCCGGCTGCGGGCCGCCAACCGCGTTCGGCCAATGCGATCGCCACCAGGGTCTTGCCTGCCCCATGCCCGCCCAGGAGAACCACTGTGCCGTCCTCGTCGGGACGACACAGGACGACAGCGTGCGCGCAGAGCGTGTCGCTGCCGAGGTGCAGCAGGTGCAGGTGGGCGTTGATCAGCCGACGGGCGTCGCCCGGGCTCACCCCGTTCTCCAAGGCCAAGTCCGCATGGTCGCCCGTGTCGAGGAGCGTGAGTTCACCCGACCTAGCCCCCGGAATGTGCGGGGCAAGACGCGGCCACGACGCGGCGAACCCATCGTCTGCCGCCAGCCGCAGTATGCGGCCCCCGCTGCGCAGAGCGAACACCTGCGGTTCCCGGTCGCGGTGCATCACGTTCCCACCGCCACACCGGGTACAAGACCAATCAGTGCGTCCCAGACCGGCGCAGTCGGCACCATCGTCGGGTCACCCACGCGCAGCAGCGCACCAGGCACCTCGGACAGCTCACGCGCCACGTCGTCGGCATCCGCGGACCCACTCGTGCGCGGTCCGCCCGTCAGCCCCAGCAGATCGCTGGTGAATAGGCGTTGGGCCGGCACGTCCAGCGCCTCCGCAGCGGCGGAGGCGAGGGCGTCCCGATCCAGGGGTATGGCGCGCACGGCCGGAGCCTGAGGAGCGTCAGTCCGGGCGATGATGACCACCATGCCCAGCGGCAGGGGCGGCGAGTAGGTGACGCCGAGGGCGCTGCGGTGTTCGGCTGGGGTCAGTCGCAGACGGCGCCGCACCTGCCCGTCCACCACTCCGTCGAGCAGCGTCCCCACCGCGCGGGTAACCGGTAGATCGACAGGGAGGCAGACACGGGTCGGCCACCCCACTACGGTGCCGTCGGGGCCCAGCAGAACCAGGTCATCCGCGAGAAAAGCGGCACCCAACTCCGTGCAGGCCCGGTGGGCGAGTGTGGACTTGCCACCGCGCTGACCGGCCAGGAACAGCAGCGCCCGGCCGTCGATGGCGACAGCGGATGCGTGAAGCATGCGCCAGCCTGCCTGAAGCAGGCGGGAGGCGAAGAACACCTTCGCTAGCCAGTCGCACCAGCGGACAGCGCGAGTGTCCCCGGTTGGCAGGACGAGCTGCGTCCTGCGCGCGCACGCGTCCACCTCGATGACGGCCGTAGCCCAGTCCGGGCGGTAACGGGCGCTCACTCGCAGGCGCGCGCCCTGGTTGTCCAGCACAGTCAACCGCGGACCGCCCCGCGGCAAGACTAGCTCCGGCCGGTCGGCTGCCGTCTCTTCGCTGCCTCCCGGACGGGGGTCTTCATCAATCCACACTGACCAGTCAGGCTCTACCGCGAGGTTCATCACCGCGCACGCCGGCGCCAGCACCGATGTCACACTCTCAAGTAACGTCCCGCACGAGGCGCTCACGTGCAGTCGGTAGCTCGCCAGCCGCAACTCGGCCTCGGCCCGCGTGGATTGATCCTGAGCTGCCATGCTGCTCCCCTCCTCGCCCGTCCCTTCTGTTTCGCCTCGGTATCGGCACGCCCCTCCTCTCCGGTCTTCGCAGGGCTTGGTGGTCTCTGCCGAGGGCGAGCGACACGACGCCGCCGCCACAAACGGCGACGTTGGACTCAGCAACAGGCAGCGGTCGCGTACACCGTGAGGGTGCTTGGTAGGGAACCGACCGGTCCCTAACCTGCTACGAATGTCGAGGCTTCGCACATCACGTTGGTGATATCGCCGGGGTGATCCAGAGATGGAAAGAACCGTTCCACGGCGCGCTCGTGTGCGTCTTGGTCATTGAATGGGGACACCGGCCCGCCTCAACGGGGGCACGCTGCTTGGTGACTTGCGCATGCCATGCTGCTCGCCGGGCCCAACTTCCTCGAGTTCGGCATTCGGAACATGGGGCCGGTGAGTTCCACTGGAGTCCTTGTGCGCGGGAGTGAACCCGCCCTCCTCGCTGCAGGCAGACAGCATGCCAGGATGGACGGCATGACGACGGTCGAAGGTGAGGTAGCGGCCGGGTTCGAACCGGTGTGGGAGGCGTTCGCGGCGAACTTCAACCGGCACGCGGACATCGGCGCGGCGCTCTGCGTGTACCACGATGGTCGGCCGGTAGTGGACCTGTGGGGTGGGCTCGCGGACCCCAACGCTAGTGGTCCATGGGTTCGGGACACGCTGCAACTGGTCTACTCAGCGACTAAAGGTGCGACCGCGACCGCGGTGCACCTGCTGGCCCAGCGTGGCGAGTTGGACGTCGACGCGCCGGTGGCCAAGTACTGGCCAGAGTTCGCCTCGAACGGCAAGGCGGACATCCCGCTGCGCTGGCTGCTGTCCCACAGGGCCGGCCTGGTTGCACTTGATCAACCTGTTCCGTTGGCCGAGGCGTTGAAGTGGGAGCCGATGGTGACCGCGCTGGCCGCTCAGCGACCTCAGTGGACTCCAGGCACTGCGCACAGATATCACGGTCGGACCTGGGGCTGGCTCGTGGGCGAGGTGATCCGTCGAGTGTCCGGCCGCACGCCGGGTCGCTTTTTCGCTGACGAGATCGCCGCCCCTCTGGGGCTGGACTTCTTCATCGGATTGCCGGCGAGTGAATGCGCCCGGGTCAGCCGGATGGTGTACAAGCGACCCGAGGTTGACTTCACCACGCTGCCTCCGGAGTCGATCCCCCCGGAACTCCGTGACTTGGTTGCGGCCTGGTGCGACCCGAACTCGCTGTCCAATCGGGCGTTCGCCGTCACCAATCCGCCCGAGATCGACTTCAACTCGCCAGAGGTCCAAGCTGCCGAGCTCCCGGCCTCCAACGGCATCGGTACCGCCCGCGGACTCGCGCGCATGTACGCCGCGCTGATTGGCGAGGTCGACGGTATTCGACTGTTCACGCCGGAAACTCTCGGATCCGCGACCAAGGAACAGGCGAGCGGGGCGGACCAGGTGATGGTGGTCCCGAGCCGGTTCAGTTCCGGATTCATGCTGCCCACCGAGACCACCCCGATGACCGGACCGAACTCCTTCGGCCACACCGGTCGAGGCGGCTCGCTCGGCTTCGCCGACCCGAAGCACGGCATCGCCTTCGGCTACGTGATGAACCACATCATTGGCGGCCCTGACGATATGCGTGCGGCGTCGCTGGCCGAAGCAGTGCGACAGTCACTGAAGTAGTGAGGCAAGCGCCCTGGGCCAAGGCCGTCCAAGCCCGGGAGCACGACGGTCCACGAGACGCGGGCCTGCTTCGGCACGAAGTGCTTCCGTGACGCCTGGCCCCGTCTCCTCACACAGGCGACGGGAACCGTGATCAACAAATAATCAGTCGACGAGCTTCGCCAGAGCCGCGTCGATCCGGGTCAGCGTACGGTCCTTGCCGAGAACCTCCAGAGACTCGAAGAGGGGCAGGCCGACCGTGCGGCCCGTGACCGCGACGCGCACTGGGGCCTGGGCCTTCCCCAGCTTCAGGCCGTGCTCCTCGCCGGCGGCCAGGACCGCCTCTTTGAGAGACTCGGGGCTGGTCCAGTCCGCCGACTCCAGATTGGCGCGGGCCGTAGTCAGGAGAGCCACCGGGGCTCCCTTCATCGCCTTGTCCCACGACGCCTCGTCCTCCACCGGCTCCTTCAGGAACAGGAAGTCGACGTTGGCCGTGATGTCCGACAGGACGGCCACGCGAGTCTGGGCATGAGGGGCGATCGCCTCCCACGCGACCTGGTCGAAGTCCTCGGGCGTCCAGCTGGCGTACGGGGCGCGCAGCCACGGCTCGCAGGCCTCGACGAACCTCTCCAGCGGCAGGGCGCGGATGTATTCGCCGTTGAAGGCGGTCAGCTTCTTGATGTCGAAGAAGGCCGGCGAGGTGTTTACGTCCTCGACGCGGAACGTCTCCTCCAGTTCCTCGTACGGGCGGAGCTCGACGTCGTCCCTGGGGCCCCACCCGAGCAGCATCAGGTAGTTGGTCATCGCCTCCGACAGGTAGCCCTCGGCGAGGTAGTCCTCAAGAGCGACCTTGTCCCGGCGCTTGGACAGCTTCTGCCGCTTCTCGTTCACGATCACCGGCAGATGCGCCCACACCGGCGGCTTCGCGCCGAGCGCCTCCCACAGCAGTTGCTGCTTGGGCGTGTTCGACAGGTGCTCGTCGCCACGGATGACCAGGGTGATGCCCTCATCGAGGTCGTCGACCACGTTGGCGATCAGGAAGACAGGGGAGCCGTCGCCACGGGCGATGACGAAGTCCTCGATCGCCGAGTTCGGAAAGGACGGCTCACCCCGGATCAGGTCCACGACGACCGTCTCACCTTCGGTGGGCGTGCGGAACCGCAGTGCCCGGCTCTCCACGTACTCCAGCCCCCGGTCCCGGCAGAACCCGTCGTAGCCGAGGTGCTGCGAACCGGTCCGCTCCTGGAGTTGCTCACGGGTGCAGTCGCAGTAGTACGCGCGGCCCTGCGTATAGAGCTGGTGGGCGGCTTCCCGGTGCCGGTCGGCGTTCTGTGACTGGAAGTACGGACCCTCGAAGGCAGGGTCGTCTTTGGAGATCCCGATGGACGCGAGCGCGTTGACGATGCCGTCGATCCACTCGGGCTTGTTGCGGGTCGCGTCGGTGTCCTCGATACGCAGGACGAACTGGCCCCCTGACTGTCGTGCGACGGCCCAGTTGTAGAGAGCCGACCGGGCCCCGCCAACATGGAACATTCCAGTTGGAGACGGGGCGAAACGCACGCGTGGGGAGGCATCAGGCATGCAGGCAGCCTACCGATTCCCAACGGACGGTCGGGGCACTGCGGGGGTCACATCAATCAGCTCCACCGAAGTTCTTGCGACGCCTCGCACGGATGTGGCAATAGGCGAATCCACTGCCGGCAAGGGGGAATGGGACAGTGAGCTCATCCAGGTAAGCCATGAGAGTTGCCGGGACCCACCGTTCGGTTTGGCATTCGAAGCATGGGTCCGGTGATCTCTACTGGGGCATCAAGGCCGGCGAGTAACTCGACAATCTTGTCGATGTTCGTCAGCCTTCTCGTGCCTGATTCCAGCATGGATAAGAAGGCCTGGCTTAGCCCGGTGAGTTCAGCGATGTCGCTCTGGCGCAGATCGCTGGCAATGCGCACGAGGTGACACACTCTGCCGAAGTCGCGTGCGAACAGTGCCTGCTGGACGTCGGCCCGCAACCACACCCCGGCTGGCACTCTGGGAGGTGGCTGGCTCCGCCGATGTGCCGTTCGTAAGCAAGTACTGCAGTATGGCTCGTTGTTGTAGCGACTCAGCACGCAGCGGCAGAACAAGCACCGACGTTCGTGCCGCGCTTGATCTGCCTCTGGAGTTCGATCAGGCGCGGGAGCATGCCCCCAAGTTCCGGGGGCGCCTGTCTCGGTGTCCATGCCTACGGATGTCAGATCGGCCATAGTGTCAACAGAGGGCGTCATTGGCACAGACCACAGGACGAGATGGGGCACGGGCGATCACGTCGCTGCTCCCTCCGCTGGTCCTTGTCGTTCCCTGCGCGCCATGCTCAGCGCCCGGCGTAGAGCGTCTGGTGAGGTAAGGGATCGTGGTCCCCGGGGCAAGACATGCCAGTGCAGGCCTGGAGGCTCCAAGGTGCTGGCAGGCGGAACGACGACGTGGCACGTCCGCCCAAGCGAGACAGTTCCGGGCTCCTCCCAGTGCTCCGCAGTACCCACGGGAACCATGAAGTACAGCCGAGGCTCGGGGCCCTCGTGGTCCAGGATCACGGGGCCAACCGGCTCTTCGTCATCGTCGAGGATCTCGATCGCTCGCCGGCCCACCGTCTCCACGGCACGCACGACATCCCACCACACGCCAGCTGAGCACAGTTCGATCTCTTCACCGGTGGGCATCCAGCGAGGCGGCAGCCCGCGAACTGCTGGAAGGGCGTCGGACATGGAATGGTCTCCTCACCACTGTGTGTGAGGAGACCATTCCACTCTGCGAGTTTCGTGTGCGGACAGATTGTCCGTAGGGTTTCTTCGCCAGGCCTCTTGACGAGGGCTCAGGTTGTGCTAAGGCCTGTCCAACTCCCGAATGCGGAAAGCTCATTGGACGGGTGGGAGTCCATCCTGAGTAGCGCGGCAGTCGTCTCGCGGGCCGAGGGGTGGAAGCGCGTGTGGTTCGGCGCCACCTTCCGCGCCCTCTTGAGATCGGCAAATGCGCCGGCTCGGTCGCCCATGGCGAGTTTCGCCGACGCCACGTCGATGAAGTGGTGACTGGACCGCTCGCCCACGGTCGTAGTGGGTGGCGTCCATTCGCCACCTGAGACGGGAGACCACTCGGCGAGACGGGCCAGCGCTTGCTCGGTGTCGCCCATGTCGATCAAGGTGTGCACCTCGTGGATGCGGATGTTCGTCGGGCCGAACGACATCTCATACGCCAACGAGTCACGGCTGCCCGCCATGCGAGCCACCTGCTCCGCTTCGCGTAGGTATACGTCTGCACGATCCGAGTTGTTCTCGCGGGCCTCAAGCACTGCTAGCTTCAGCAGCAGGGCACCATCGACGGCGAGTGCATCGTTGGAGAAGGAGCGTTCAGGCTGCAGCCGCTCTAGTTCGCTCCTTAGAGCGATGAGCTTGCGGCGTGCAGACGAGTAGGCGCCCTGGCGAAGCATCGCACCCGCGACCAGGTAGCCAGCCGTGAATTGCATCAGGGGGTCCTCGGAGCGGTCCGCTGCCCAGCGAACCCGCTCAAGCGCCGTGTTCGACAGGTCGTGGTGACCCATCTTGTGGGCCAGCGAGTTCACGGCACGGTAGGCGCGGGCCAGGTGCCAGAAAGCCTTGGCCTGATGAGTGTCGCGGCCACCGAGGGCTACATGCGTCAGTTCGGTGATGATCGGCGGCAGCAAGGGGCCCATCGGGGCATAGCGTGCATCACGGCGCAGCGCCGTCACCTGGTCGACTTCTGATGCGAGTACGGGCAGCGTACGAGGAGCGATGTCCAAGTCGTCGGGGCTGTCGTAGCAAAGCATGATGCGGCGCAACTCGGGGATGACAGCATGGACGCGGTCTTCCGCCTCCGGCTCGCCGTAGTACGGCTGCCCGGTCAGAACCTCGGGCCCAAAGTGCAACGCCTTGGCGAGCGACAACACCAGTGATGGTGACGCCTTCCGCGCGCCGGACTCAAGCTTCTGTATGTAGCTTGCGGATACGGCGACCTTCTGTGCCAATTGAGCGGTCGACAGGTTCCGTGTCCTGCGTGCCACACGGAGACGGTCTCCCAGCGTCAGGTTTTCACTCATCGGTGGACCTATCCCTTCGCGATGGAGCACTCGGATCAGGGTACGGAAAACACCCCCGCCTACGACTCCGGCCGCCGAGTGTTAACCGGCCTGGTGGCCATGTGACGACGGGTAGAAGCCTCCGGGTGAAGGTCCGGGTCCCCGCTGCTACCTCTTCGGGGCGGAACAAATGCGAACAATGAGCCCTAAATGATCCGCGCCTTGAGATGCGTCGGCGTGCGAGAGTCAAGGGGTGGCGGTGAATCACCTACGGACAAATTGTCCGCAGCAATCTGCTGCGATTCGTCGCGATCAATGGTTCATCACGGTATGTAGTCGTATGTGTCGCTTGCGTGTCACCTGAGCATACGGTCGGAGAGCCGGGGCCGTGAATCAGGCGAAGATACTTCTGAACAGCAGTGGCATGGTTGAGCCCTGCGGCCCGCGGTCTCTGCCTCGGAGATCGCGTCGCGAGTCCTTCAGGTGACTGTGGGAGCCCAAACGCACCTCGCCTCAACTCGTGCGGAACAATCCACGTGTGCGCGAGACCCTTCGCGACCTGAGGAAGCAGGCCCCGGGCACGGGCGGCAGCCACTCGTCCGAGTTGCTGGCCATGGCCCAGCGATGTAGGCGGTGTAGTGAGTTCGATGCAGGGCAAGGTGCTGGGCGTTGTCGGATCCAGCGCTGGCGGGATTGAGGAACTGCGTACAGGGCTCGTGATCCCGGCGCTCGAACACGGCTGGAGGGTTGCGGTCACCCTCACGCCGACCGCAGGCCACTGGCTCCGCACGAACGGGGAGACGGCGAAACTCGAAGGGTTGACCGGCCTTCCCGTACGGTCCGAATCACGCCTGCCGGGTGACTCCCGGCCGCATCCGCCTGTGGACTGCTGCGTCGTGGCTCCGGCAAGTGCCAACACCGTCGCCAAGCTCGCCCTGGGGATCTCAGACAACCAAGCGTTGACACAGGTCAACGAAGCCATCGGAACACGAGACCTCCCGGTAGTCGTCTGGCCCCGGGTGAACGCCGCGCATGCTCGCCACCCTGCGTGGAAAGGGCACATCAAAGCTCTTCACGATTCAGGGGTGCGGTTGATCTACGGAGACGAGGTATGGCCGCTCGCCGAGCCGCGGGCTGGGATGCCAGGGCGCCCGTGCCCATGGGGAGCCGTACTAGACGAGGCCATCTTGGCGACCAGGAGCCCTTCATCCTGACTGGCTCCAGTCTGAGGGCAACACCGGCTAACGGAGGGACCGCCCCGTCAGCTACCGCGATCACTCGACCGGCTGAGGCAGGTCGTCGGCTAGCAGACGCTCGTGAAGTTCGCCGAGAGCCGTGCGGTTGCTGTCGAACCGCACTATTTCGACGGCCTCCTCCCAGCCCAACCACTGGACATCGGTGTGCTCCTGGGAGACCTTGATCTCCACATCGGTCAGGTCGATGGCGAACGAGTGCTCCGGCACGACGTACGTCCCAGCAGGCCAACTGCCGCGATCCGCGAAGAACCGCGCCGGGATGCTGGCTGTGGTCTGCAGCGGGTACAGCGGGACGGGACGGGCGAGACCGAGTTCCTCACGGGCCTCACGTACGGCAGCCTGTTGCGGCGTCTCGCCGACTTCGCCACCCCCGGCCACGGCCTGCCACACGTTCATGTCCTCGCGACGCAGCACAGCGTATTCGACTTGGTCGCAAACTCGGCGAAAGGGGACGACAAGAACTTGAAACGGCACCCGGGGCATTGTGGGTCCTTGAGTAGTTATGTGGGGTAAGATGCGCATTCGGTCGAGTTGATTCTGCTTGTTGCGCAGCTGGCCGTCCTGACGATCCGGTGCGGCCTGGTTGTCGGCGTTCATTGGCTCGATCAACGTGTTGCTGTTCGGGGTGGACGAACAGGCAGCACTCCAGTACCGCGATCTCCTCCGTGGCAGGGCGAATCATCCGCCTGCGTTAAGCTCTGCCGCGATGCGTTCCGTCTCGGTCCGGGCGAGCTCCACACGGGGATCGCCCGGATAGGCATGGGGGCCGAGGATCTTCGTGCAATAGAACAGCGACATGAGCTTGCCATCCCGGCATTGCAGATCCTGGCCGCGCTCACGCTGTATGCGTTCAGCCAATTCGGGGAAGGCGAGCGAGTTCCCCCACAGCCATGCGGCATCCAAGCCCCGCGGGGCCATCCCCCAGTCCTCCCAGTCGAACAAGCAGAACTTGGGCGCGGTCACGTTCGCCCAATTCAGGTCGGCGTGCGCCGGCGTCCACTCCCTGATCGCCGTGTCCGCGACATCCGGGAACGCCTCGGTGATCGCATGGGTGACCCCCGCCTGCGTGATCGCGACGGTGTCCGGTGTGGCCACACGCGTCGTCTGCTGGGCAGCGAGGGCATCCAGCGAGAGGTTCAGTGCCTCCCACCACTCATCGGACAACGTCAACACCGCATCCGCGCCCACCGGCTCTCCCGGAAGCAGTTCGGTTTCGTCAGCACGCCACATCGCCCCGCCCGCCGTGTCGCTCCACGACACAGCCTGTAGCCACGCCGGCTTAGCGACACCGTCCAGGACCGCGGCGCACTCTGTTCCGTTCCAGCTCTGCCCCCTGGCCTTTTGCAGCGGGCGCCGTTCGATCCGCACCCACGTGTTCCGGTCGGTACGTCCACCAACCGTCCGGCGCTTCCGTACCACCGTCTCCGGATCCACACGCACGCCGAGTGCGCGCTCGACGCGTTTGAGGACCTCGTCAACCGGTTCAACGCGCAAGTCGACAGAGACGATCGTGGGCGATGAGGCGGTCATACGACTCCTTGAGCTGAGGTATCGCGACGCTAGCAAGAACCGATCCCTACGCAGGGTCAAGCCCCGCACGGATCACACCGTCTCGTGAAGAAGGTATCCAGCAGATCCCGGCAGCGATATCACGCACGTGATGTGCGAAGCGCCCTACGTCGATGCAGAGTTGAGAAAACAAAGGTGCCGCAGAGGGAAAGACAACACCTCGCGACCTACGAGCGCGGCGCGCGACCGGCCCTCGTTGCGGCCGCCCGATGAGCCGCCCTGTCCTTCGGCTCCCCCCGTAGCGGGAGGGCAGGGCATCATCACGGCACCTGCTGCAGCGAACCGGGACTTGGCCTACTCGGTATGGAGTCACCCATCCGATCAGTGGTGATCACCTGAATGGCCGCCAACCGAACCGCTGGACCTCTTGCGTCTCGGTGCTCCTGTACCTCGGGAATGGCACCGTTGGCACGTCTCTGGGGTCCCCTCGGACGGGAGGTGCGCAGGTCAGTGCGCGAAGAGAGAGAACTTCTCCGTGATCGTCTCGCGGTCCGCGTCTTGTGCCAGCAGCGCATGGAGTAGGAGGCGTGCTTGGTAGGGGCCAAGATTGCCAGCCGGGATCAGCCCACGGCTGATCAGATCCTTCTCGGACCCAGGAAAGCCGTACGTCCTGGTCAAGACAGGGCCATTCCCGATGCGCGACGAGAGAACCACGGGGATGCCCGCGGCGAGCCGCTCGAGGCTCTCGACGAGTCGCTGAGGAACGTGACCTACACCGAAGGCAGCGACGACGAGCCCGTCACATCGGCCGTCCCATGCCGCGAGCAGTTCCCCATCGTCGCCGAGACTGACCGTGTACAAACCCACGCGGACCTCACGGCTTCGCGACTGCGCCAAGGGGCCATAGCGGTGGGGCAGCGCAGCGGTCAGCTGTACGCCGTCCTCGGCGATCCGGCCGATGGGCGCTGCGCAGGGTGACGTGAAGGCAGCGGGGCTGGTGGTATGGGACTTGCGGACGTGACGTGCCGCGTGAATCTCGTCGTTCAAGACGACCAGGGCACCGGCGCCACGCAGCCGCGGGTCGGCTGCGGCGAGGACAGCCGCGTACAGGTTGGCGGGTCCGTCGGGACTGGCCATGGTGGGATTGCGCATGGCGCCGGTGACGATGATCGGCTGCTCGTGGCCGTGATGAAGATCAAGGAAGAACGCGGTCTCCTCGATGGTGTCGGTGCCCTGTGTGATCACCACACCGTCGACGTCGCCGCCAGCGAGGGTCTTGTCGACCGCCACGCCAAGTTCGGTGAGGTCGTCGAAGGTCAGCGAGGCACCGGGCACACGGCGGAAGTCGTGCAGGCGCAACTCGAGTCCGTGGCCATCCAGGCCGGGCACGGCCGCGAGGAGGTCGTGGGCGGAGAGGGCCGGCACGACCCCGCCGGCCGCAGTATCAGTGGTCATGGCGATGGTGCCGCCGAGAGAGTAGACAGCAACCGTTGTCGTCGCGCCCATCCTCGCCCTCCAGCTTCTGATCAATCTCAGCCTGGATGAATCTCGTCCCTCGGAGATCGCTCGATGCAGGCTATCGGGTAACCCTTGAGGACGTCAGCCTCAGCCTGAACTGCGGTGGAGCGGCAGACCGTCGGTCGCGTCATCGTGATCGCGAGCTGGTCTTTGCGCCGCTACGGAGTCAGCCGGTTCGGGCCACGGAACAGGAACGTGGCCTCGCGGATCGAGTCAAGCCCGAGCAACACCATCAGGATCCGGCCTAGCCCCATCCCGAGGCCTCCGTGGGGCGGGCAGCCGTACCGGAAGACGTTGAGGTAGTCCTGCATCGGTTCGGGCCTCAGCCCCTTCGCCGCAGCCTGCTTCACGAGCACGTCGTAGCGGTGCTCACGCTGCGCGCCGGTCGTAACCTCCAGCCCCTGCCACAGCAGGTCGAAGCTGAGTGTCACAGCCGGGTTGTCCGCCGGCCGCATGTGGTAGAAGGGCCGGACACTCGTCGGGTAGTGGGTGACGAACACCCATTCATGGCCGGTGTGCTCGCTGAGATGCGCGCCGATAGCGCGCTCGCCCTCGGGGTCCAGGTCCTCCTTCACACCCTGCGGGTCCCAGCCCTTCGCCCGCAGCAGCTCCTGAGCCTCCGCCATTGTGATCCGTGGGAACGGCACCGTCGGCACCGTCACCTCAACGCCGAGCGCATCCCGGATTGCCTCCCCATGCGCGTCGGCGACTCGGGAGATGGCGTGCGCGAGCATCCGCTCCTCGAACGCCATGACGTCCTCGACCCCGTCGATCCACGCCAACTCCACGTCCACGCCCGTGAACTCGGTGGCGTGCCGCGAGGTGAACGACGGCTCGGCGCGGAACACCGGACCGATCTCGAAGACGCGGTCGATGCCGGCCGCGATCGCCATCTGCTTGAAGAACTGCGGCGACTGCGCCAGGTAGGCGGAGCGGCCGAAGTAGCCGAGCTCGAACACCTCCGCGCCCGACTCCGAGGCTGTGCCCATCAGCTTCGGCGTGTGCATCTCCGTGCAGCCCTGCCCGTAGGCGTACTCGCGCATTCCCTGCTCCAGCGTTGTCTGCACGGCGAACAGCAACTGCGCGGCCGGGCGGCGCCGGACGTCCAGGAACCTCCAGTCCAAGCGGTGTTCCAGGCCAGTCTGTTCGCCGATCGGCAGCGGCGTCTCGGCCCGGTTCAGGATCTCGACTCGCTCGGGGATGATCTCCAGGCTATGGAGCTTGACGATCGAGTTCTCGGCGACACGACCGGTGATCCGCACCGCGGACTCCGGCGTGAGCTGCTGCAGGGCGGCCTCGACGTCGTCGCCTGCGCCGCCGCGCCGATGGGTGACCTGCACCATGCCCGTGTGGTCACGTACGACCACGAACTGCACCTTACTCAGCAGTCGCAGAGTATGAGCCCAGCCCGCCACGGAAACGGTCCGGCCCACGTACTCACGCAGCTCGGACACCAGTACACGATCGGTCGTGTGGATCATCGCAGCCCTCCAGGGCATCATGGTGATCCCTTGGGGGCGCGGGCGAGAAGGGGACTCGCGGTTCCACCACGCCTTCACTGCCGCCCCACAGCGGCAGCCTCGTTCGTGGCCGGTAACGAGGCCAGCCGGCGGGGCATTGGGCCATGGGCCGTTTCTCCCCGCACTCGGGAGGGTCTTCGCCCTGAGGCGCGAGGCTGCCTTCCCAACTGCCGGCAGCTCTCTCGGCTCGCGTGATCCCGGGCTACTCGTCTCCGTCATCGCGTTGCCACGGACGATAGCGAGCCAGCACACCGAGAGACAGCGAATTTCTCTTCGGAGGCCCAGCCCTACGAGGCTCGGCCGGCGCATGGACGCAAACGGGTCCACGCGACAACTCCGTGGCGCCGGGGAACGCAATTCCCCCATCCTGACGGCATGCCCACCATCATCACCCCCCGCCTCCGGTACGACGCCACAGCGGTACGCCCACAGTGGGAGGACCTCCCGCACGACGTTCGCCGACTCATCGCACAACGCCTCGGGGGAGGGGTGCAGGCCGGGCCCAGCGCAGGGAGCGGATTCACCAGCGGCTTCGCCGCCGTACTCCGTGGGACGTCCGGACCTCAGTTCATCAAAGTGGTCAACAGCCTGGACAACCCTGTGGTCGCCGACTGCTACAGGCGGGAAGCCGTGATCAACCAGGCGCTCCCCACACAGATTCCGGCACCACACCTGCAATGGATGGAGGAGCACGACGGATGGGTCGTCCTCGGCATCGAGGCTGTCGACGGCGGCCGCTTGCCCACCACGCCATGGAAACCCGACGAGCTCACGGCCACCCTCGACACTTACACGGTCATTGCAGAGGCCCTCTCCACCCCACCCGAATCACTTCATCACGTTGGCCTCAAGCCAGTAGGGGACGACGGCGACTTCGCCGACTGGCGCAACCTCGCCCGTGGCGCCACGCCCACGGACGTCCTCCCTTCCTGGATGCCACTCGATCTACTGGAAGTGCTGGCCAGTCTGGAAAGCCGCTGGCGGGAAGCCGTCGCAGGCAATGCCGTCCTTCACCACGACCTGCGTCAGGACAACGTGCTGATCGACGCATCCGGCACGGCGTGGATCTGCGACTGGAACTGGCCCTGCCTAGGGGCAAGCTGGTTCGACCTCGTCCTGCTCCTGGCCACCGCCTACGCCGACGGCCACGATGCCACCACCCTGTTCACCCAGCACCCCACCGCCGCCGGAGTCGCCGACGAGCAACTCGATGCGGCGCTGGCCGCCCTCTCGGGGTTCTTCCTCACCTCCGGCGGACAGCCCCCAGCAGACTGGTCACCGCACATTCGCCAGCACCAGACGTGGTGTGGCGAGGTCACACTGCGATGGCTGGCCGACCGGCGTGGCTGGACATTCTGAGCTGAGGGACACACATTCAGTGCACGACGGTCGACCCGCTCTGCGTCAGACCGACACCGGTGCTGCAAGGACACCGCTCGGGACCCACTTCCGCAGGACGTCCGGGACCGCCACGGTGCCGTCGGCCTGCTGGTGCTGCTCCAGGAGCGCGGGCACCAGGCGGCTGGTCGCCAGTCCCGAGGCGTTCAGCGTGTGCAGGTACGCCGACCTGCCCTGCCGGGGCCGGAAGCGGATGTTGCCACGCCTCGCCTGGTAGTCGCGGGCATTCGACACCGAGCTGACCTCAACGTACGAGCCGACGCTCGGCAGCCACACCTCGACGTCGTAGGTCTTGGCCATCGCTGCGCTGGTGTCCCCTGCCGCAAGCCGCGTGATCCGGTAGTGCAGACCCAGTTCGTTTACCAACTCCTCAGCCTTGCCGAGGAGGTCCTCGTGCGCGGCGTCGGAGGCGTCGGGGTGGGTGAACTGGAACAGCTCGACCTTGTTGAACTGGTGCCCTCGCAGGGTCCCCCGCTCCGCCGTGCGATAGCCGCCGGCCTCCTTGCGGTAGCACGGCGTATAGGCGACGTACCGCTTCGGTAGCTCGGCCTCGGGCAGCGTCTCGTCCCGGTGGAGGTTGACCAGGGCGGTCTCCGCGGTCGGCAGCAAGAACCGCTCCGGGCCTTGCTCGCCCTCCTCCAGAGCGAAGACCTCGTCGGCGAACTTCGGGAATTGGCCGGCCGCATACCCGGCCGCGAACGTCAGCACGTGGGGCGGTAGCACGAACTCGTAGCCGTCCTGCACATGGGCTTCGACGAAGTAGTTCAGCAGCGCCCACTCGAGGAGCGCACCGTTACCCCGGTAGAGCCAGAAGCCGCTGCCGCCGAGCTTCGTACCCCGCTCGTAGTCGACCAGACCGAGGCGCCGGGCGAGCTCAACGTGATCCTTGGGCCTGAACCCGAACTCAGGGCGTCGCCCGACTTCGCGGACGACCTCGTTGTTCTCCTTGCCTCCGGCCGGCACGTCCGCGTCGGGCAGGTTCGGCAGCGGATCGAGGAAGGCCTGCCGGGCCTGTTCCAGTTCAGCGCACCGCGTCTCGGCGGCGGTCAGTTGCTCGCTGACGGCTGTCGCCTCCGGATGCAGGTCCGCCGCGCCCTCACCAGCCCGTTGCCGCTTCGCGATGTCGCCGGAGATCCTCTTGCGGTCCCCGCGCAGGCGTTCTACCTCGGTGCGCACCGCCCGGTAGTCGTCGTCCAAGCGCAGGAACGCGTCGAGGTCGACGTGGACCGCCCGCTTGGCCAGCGCCTCCTGGACGTACTCCGGGTTCTGGCGAATCAGGGTGACATCGATCATTCTGCCGGTGCTCCATTCGATCAGCCGTCGTGACGTGATCCCTTGGGAGCGCGGGCGAGAAAGGGCATCTCGCGGTGCCACCGCGCCTTCGCCACCACCATGTGGTGGCCTCATTCGCGACCTGGTCACGGGGGTCAACCGGCGGGGCATTGGGCCGTCCATGAGGCCGTTCCTCCCCGCACTCGGGAGTGGATTCACCCTGGGGCGCGAGGCTGCCTTCCCAGCTGCGGGCAGCTCTCTCGGCTCGCGTGATCCCGGGCTACTCGTCTCCGTCATCGCGTTGATGGAGAGGCTAGGACGTGAGCCTCGGCATCGGTACCGAATATCACCGAGAGCCGTGTATCCATACGCTGTGGATACACGCCTCTACCTCGACATCGGGCGCTCCCCCGACGGGAGAGCCCTTGCCTGTTGCCTTCTGTGACCGTTGACGAAGCGCAGTCGATCCGCAGCATCCTCCAGGGTAGAGCCACCCCGCACTGACGGCGTGCCCACCATCGTCAGGGAGATCACTCCGACGGAGCACAGCCCGGTTGCCTCTGATGTGGGTGCCCGGACAAGGGCGAAGCCAGGTAACCGAGACTCGGCCCCTGGCCCTGCGCGACCCGATCAATCAACCTTGCCCTGAACCCCAGGAACTGCTCTCGAACAGAGCGTGAGATCCGTCCACGTGCAGGCACAGCGATCTTGCGATCCTTTGCCCGCCTCCGGATCTCTGCGGGATCCGGTTCGGCATCGCTGAACGTGGCAGCGGGAACCCACTTCCGGGTGGCCGCCAGCGCCTTGCGAGACCTCACCCTCCTGCCGGAAGACGTCCGGCGAGCAGCCTTCACGAAGGGGGAGAGCGTGGATTCGAGGTTCTCATATGAAGCCGCGCTGAGGCCTATTTCGTAGGAGACGCCGTCGACTCGAGTGCCTGCGCCAGCAGGTCGCACGTTGTGCTTCTGCATCGGGTAGCCGAACCAGGTGTCGGCCGTTGTGCAGTTGGGCAGGTGACGCCGCTGGCGGGCAGGGGTTCTACCGGCCCTGCGCAAACCGCTCCAGGAAGGAGCGCACCACCACCGTTGTGGCCAAGGTGATGATCAGCATGGTCCAGCTCCAGGGGCCACCGAACTCCCCGGCCGCCAGCCTGTAGGCGTACCCGGCGATAATGCCCGCCACCGCGGCCAGCGCCATGCGGTGCCAGCGCCGCAAGTGCGATGTCCTACTCGCAGTCCCCTCTTTTGCCATACGCCGACCGTACCCTGACCGCAACTGGTACCTCTCCCGTGCCTAGATGCTCGATCCAGCGCCCGCGCCCTCCGCCGGTATGGGGATCAGTCGTACAGGCGTCCCAGCAGGGCGCCCTGGCCGGACTGCAGGATGTGGGCGGCCTCCAGCGGGATCCAGAAGCATTCGAAGTGCGTGGGCTCCTGCTCCCCGTCGTGGTCCTCCTGGCTCATCCACCGCTCCGGGGTGGGCTCGGTCAGTTCCAGGTGGAAGACGTGCCGGTGCTGGAGTTCGAACCGGTACGGGCTGATGTCGTACTCGGTCTCGCCGAGCTTGCACACGATCTTGAAGTCCTTCAGGCCGGTCTCCTCGCGGGCCTCGCGCAGCGCAGCCGCCTCCGGTGTCTCGCTCTCATGGATGCTGCCGGCCGGGACCTGGATGCCGACCTCCTCGTAGCTGTAGCCGGTGTGCCGGAAGACCAGCAGCTTTCCGTCGCGCACGACGTAGCAGAGCACCTTGTCCTTGGTGGCCTTCTCGGGCACGGGAACACCCCTCTTCATTCGTTGGAACCGGTTGAGTACCCGGCGGTGCCCGAGGTGAGGAAGCACGGCGTGCACCCCGTCGAGGTGGGCGCCCGATGCTGGGTAAACGACCTTGAGTCTAGGTCGTGTGGCCAGGCGGCATGACGGCCCGAAAATGGTCGAACTGGCTTGCGAAGTAAGGGAGATGGGCGGAAGCTGGATCCGGCGGCAGGAGCAGGCCCCGCCGCCCTCCGTGTCGTCGGCGGGCTCCTTCGTATTGAGAAGCGCGTCCGCGGTGTCGGCGGCGGTCACCTTCGGCGTCGCTGCCATCTTCGGCTCGCTCATCGTGGACCTCCTCCTCCCGGCTTCTCGGCCCCATTCCGGCAGCGGGGATCTGTCGGGCGTACAGCTCAACTATTCGACTAAGTACAGGAGTTGTACGTAATGCCGGTGTAGTGCCGCGCCACGCGCAGTACCCTTCTCGTCACGCAGGATGATGGGATGGCTCCCGTGGACGACCCGATCCGCCACTCGCTCGCCCACGCCCGGATCGAGCGCGGATGGACCCAGACCGAACTCGCCCGCCAGGTAAGGCGTGCCGCGCTACGGCGCGCTCTTCGGTCCGGCGTGGACCGGGCGCGGGCGTGGGTCTGGGAGATCAACCGGGCCACCCCCGATGACGACTCCCAGATGTTCCTCGCCGATGTGTTCGAGATCGACCAGGGTCTCGTTGCCGCCCTCGGCTGGCCCAACAGGCTGCCCGGCCGCGGCAGCTTCCGCCGACACGATCTACCCGCCGATCCCGGCAGTGCTGGAGGCAAATGCATGACCGAGCAGACGGCAGCAGAACGACCCGGCATCGCGGCAGCGATTGTGGTCGACGACGGCAGCGTGCTCATGGTCCGTCGTCGGGTCGCGGAAGGCCAGCTGTCCTGGCAGTTCCCGGCCGGTGAGATTGAAGCAGCCGAGACTCCTGAGCAAGCAGCCGTGCGTGAGACCCTCGAAGAAGTCGGCATGAAGGTGACCGTGGTCAAGGTCCTCGGCGAACGGGTGCACCCCAAGACGGGCCGGAATATGTCGTATGTCGCCTGTGCCGTTGAGTCTGGAACTGCGTATGTTGCCGACGATGAAGAGCTTGCTGAGATTGCGTGGGTCCGGCCAGCCCAGATTCCCGAGTACGTGCCCTACGGTCTCTTCGCTCCGGTGCAGGCTTATCTCGACGCCGCTCTGAGTAGGTAACCCTCCGCGGTCGACGAGGTCCGTGCCCGCGCCAGGGATCACCGCCGCCCGATCGTCCGCGATCGCGGCGTAAGAGCATCGAGTGCATGGGCATGATGGTCGGCCCGCGCTTCCAGGACCGTGGTCTTGGCACCCAGATGCGCACGGTCGCCCTCCACTGCAGCCGTAGGCGATCTTCGCGCAGGTCTCACGGATCTGGCGGTCGTGGCGCGCGTCGATGCCGCTGCTTCGGTGTAGCAGGCGCCGTCGCTTTCCTCGGGGGAGGCGTTCATCCTCGTCTGCATGTCCACCTCCTGGCCGTCCCGAGCGGCGAGGGTCAGGTCGACGGCCGCGCCGGCGCTGTGCGGCGCGATCTCGAGTGGGGAGACGCAGCGGCTTGCGGCCTCGTGGACGCGGCTGTCGCTCCAGTTCGGGTTTCCGCGACGCAACTCGGTCGCGTACTCCTCGAAGTACGCCCGCTGGAGCGCGGGGGCCGGTCCCCCTCGACGATGAGCAGGCGAAGCCCGGTGGGGAGCAGTAGCTGAGCGTGTTCCATGCGCTCTACGAGCCCCTGCCGCAGGTGCGCGAAGTGGCCGTCGGCGTCCTGCTTGCGTTCATCGACGAGAAACAGGCCGGACGCTTGGATGTCGGTGAGTTCCTCGCCGCAGTCCTGGACAGGGATGGCGGCGACCCGGGTGTCGGACATCAGCACGATCTTCAACTACGTCTCCTTCGACAGGAAAAGCCGAGATGGCGCGACAGGTGTACGTCGGTGCCGACGGTCACGCCAGGCCGTTGACCGGCATGGCAGCTGGTCCGGATGCGAAACGCGTGAAGTGCGCTGGCGAGTGGTCGATGGCCAGGTCGGGCCGCCATGCGGTGAGGATCTGGGCGCTGCACACGAACAGGCCGTCGGGGAGTTGATCGAGAGGATGCCACGCCCAGTTGCCGACGCTCTCGTCCGGCTGCGTCGCCGGCTGCCCCTGCCGGGCGTGGACGAGCGCGCCGACGGTGACCCGCAGGACACCTTCGACGTGGTCGACGAGCGTGCCCAGGAGCCCGACGTCGCTGGTCCGAGCGATCAGACCGGTCTCCTCGCCGAGTTCGCGAATCGCCGCGTCCTCGAAAGACTCCCCGGCCTCCACACTCCCGCCGGGTAGTTCGAGGGTGCCACGGCGGTGCCGGCCCAGCAGAATGCCCTGCTCGCTCAACAGGATCGCTCCGACGCCGATGGCTGCATGCGCTGCCGGCGCTCTGGTGCTGGCGCTCTCGTCGGGGTGCGGTAGCAGGTCGATAGCCTCGACACGGAAGCCGTACTCGGTGAGCAGGTCTCCTTGTACGAACTCCACGCCGTCAACGTCCGTGTGCGCGGAGAGACCGCGTTCGTGCTGGGTCGGGGACAACTCGATGCCGGTGACGTGGGCTCCGTGAGCTTGGGCGAGATGGACGGCGTGCCTCCTGGGTGGGTGCGCTGGGGATCAGGTGTGCGTGATGAGGTAGGCGGGGCCTTCGCCGCGCCGCGCTCGTTCGATGGCGTCGAGGCGGGCGAAGGCGCGCGGTGCCATCAGCTCCTGCCATGTGGCGAGGTCGTGGACGGCCCACATGTCGTGCTCGTCGGGATCGAGTCGGATCCGGCCGAGCTGGTTGGCGGTCAGTCGACCTCCGTCGAAGATGAGCCCTACCTTGTTCAGCGGCAGGCGTGGCCCGGCGTGCAGGAAGTGCGTCAGGAGGAGCTTCGGCGTGTCCTGTGCGAGCTCGAGGCTGGTCTCTTCGACTGCTTCGCGGCGGGCGGTCTGCAGCGGGTCCTCGCCTGGGGCGTCCAGGTTGCCGCCCGGGAACTGCCAGAGGCGCGAGCCGTAGACCGAGCGCAGCTGGACCGGCCGGTCGTGCTCGTCGCGGATGTACAGGCAGCCGTACACCGTGTGGTGGGGGACGGTCTGTGCATACTGCGCGGGCGTCATCGGCATGGGGCGGCCGGGCCGAGCAGGGCGGTGGTCGAATGCGAAGGCGAGGACACCAAGTGCTTCCTTGGTCGGCGGGTAGATGCTGCGGAGGTTGGCGAGCAGTTCTCCGTGCGGTCCGTCGGGGTCGATGCACGCGGGGTCCTCCGAGCTGAGCAGGTCCTCGAAGGAGGGGTACGGGGTGATCCGGTGCACGATGATGTCGAGTTCCCGGCCGGTGTCGCGATCGTGGAAGACGATCGTGTCGCCGGCTGCGACTGCGCGCTTCTGCGGGGTGGCCACCCTCACTTCGATCGTCTTGCGGCCTGCTTCCACTTGGTGGTAGTACCGCGGGAGCAGGTGCATGTGGTGCTCTTGCGGTTCGTCTCCGGTCGCCGGACTCGGGACGGCTGGGATCCCCTGTTGGGTGTCTTCAGGCACGCGTGCCTCCGATGGATGCGGTGGGGTCCGTTGCGGTCTGTGGCCCGTGGAGGCTGAACCGGCATTGCTCCGTGCAGGTGGCGACGCGCCCCACGGCCTGCTCGGCGAGCTGCCGCACTTCCTCGGGCGCGAGGTCCGGGTGCTTGGAGGCGACAGTGCTCATGCCCACCCCGTTTCGGAGTAGAGGCGGCCGGCGCGGATGCCCTCGATGGCAACTCGGGTGTAGGGGACGAGGTCGTCGGGGAGTGCGGCCGGGTCCCAAAATTTCCACTGGGTGCACTTGTCCGGCTCGCGGAGTTCGGGCTCGCCGGTCCAGGTCCGGGCGCGGAAGAAGAGGCCCATGCGGGGTCGGTCCCCGGCGCGGTCGATGTGGTGGACGACGTGGACGAGTTCGATGTCCTGCGGCTGGATCTGCAGGCCGGCCTCCTCCCGTGCCTCTCTGATCAGGCACGTGATGGCGCTCTCCTGCTCGCAGTGGCCGGCCAGAACGTGCCAGGTGGACGGCGCGAACGCGGAGTCGCGGTGGCGGAGCCCGAGCAGCACCGTTCCGTCGGGCCGCTCCAGGTAGAGGTGGACGCCGATGACGTTGAGGACCGTGCCGTGCGGGGAGGCCGGGTGGCGCTCCTCGTCGGAGGCTGCCCCGGTCTTCGCCGCGGTGCTGGATGCGCTGGCCGTGCGGCTGGCCGCGTGACGCCGTACGAGGTCGCTGGTGGTGTCTGCGATGCGTAGCCGGTGGAGGTCGTCGGGGGCGAACCAGGCCAGCATCACCCCTTCCGTCAGGCGGAGTTCGCGGGGATCGCCATTCCAGCGGCCGGCGTAGATGGCGATGGGCACGGTCCCGCCGGTTGCGTCGGTTGCTTCCTCGATGCCGAACGGGGTCAGGTCGGCGATGTCGAGGCCGGCTTCCTCGTCCAGTTCCCGCCGCACGGTGTGTTCCAGGGTGGCGTCCTGGGGCTCTCGGCCGCCGCCCAGCAGTGACCACATGCCCGGCTCCCAGATCTGGCCGGGGAAGTAGTCGCGCAGGTGGAGCAGGTACTCGCCGCGGTCGTTGTAGATCAGGGCGGAGGCGTTGGCTGTCTCCGGTTCGGCTTCGGGCGTGAGCTTGAGCAGCTTCTCGCGCAGGGAGGGCGAGTACACCCTGTCCACGGGCCGCCATTCGATGCCGCCGACCTCCTCCACCTGCAGCACGACCGGCATGTCCGTCGCCGTGCGCAGACGAAAGAGGAATCGGAGGTCGAAGTGCTGGTGGCCCGGTTCCCCCTTGCCTGGACGGGCGTCGATGTCGTGGATGTCGATGTCGAACGGCACGGCCTCGTGGCCGGGCCACGGTGTCACGGCCTGGGGAGGGATGCCGGTCTCCTCGTGCAGCTCCCGAAGAGCCGCATCGGCCAGGGAGCCGTCTTCGGGCTCGGTGTGTCCGCCGGGAGGGAGGACCTTCCCGCTCGCGAGGTGCAGCACGTGCAGGACGCGGCCGAGCGGATCGACGACGATGGCGCCGCAGGTGACGTGGCCGGAGAAGGTGGAGCGACTGGCGATGTTGGCGGGCCGGTCGAGGGCGTCGAGGAGACCGCCGAGTTGCCTGCGCTCGTCAGGGTGGCGAGCGAGGTAGGTCTCGACGGTGGTGCGGATGTGGTCGTGCGACAGCGGCATAGGGCTACCTCAGAAGGACGCAGGGCGGATCGAGTCGAGGCGGGATGGTCGTCCGTGTCAGCTCAGCCGCATCCCCTCCGCAGGGACTTCCTCGATGGCCGCGGGGCGAGCGGTGGCAAGGCCCCACCGCTCGCGGGCCGTCTCCGCGGCGAGTAGGGCTTGCCGCGCTCCTGGCGGGCCCCATCCCAGAAGGGCGGCTGCCTGGGCGGGGGTGGCGAGCAGACGTGCGAAGGGGCGTCCGGTGGCGGGGTCGACGGCCGCCCGTCCGATGGCGGTGACCCGGGCGGCCAGGCGGAGTCGGGCGTTGGGCCCCACTGAGCCGTAGACCTCGCCGGTGTCGTCCAGCACCCAGCCCAGTCGCACCGGATCGGTGAGGGTGAGCTGGGCCTCCTCGGCGGCTTCGCGGTGGAGAGTGTCCTCGGGCGTCGTATCGGTCTTCTCCACGGTGCCGCCGGGCAGCATCGGCAGCGCGCCTCGGGGGCCGGGGTCGGCCACGAGGACGACCCGGCCGTCGGGGACGAAGCACCACGCCCAGGCTTGCTGCACGGGGAGCCGCTCGGGGACGGGGCCGCGGTTGAGGGGGCTGTCCCACAGGGGCCGGTAGCGGACGTGGACGTCATGGCGGTCCAGCGCCGGGACGTCGAGGATGTGTCGGCCGTCGGCGAGGTGTGCGGTGGCGGTGTTCCCGAGCCGGGCACGGTAGGCGGCGAGCATGATCTGCCCGTCCACGGGCCTCAGCCGCTGCACTGCGTCCCGGGTTTCGAGGAAGGCGAACTCGGACAGTTCCTCGCGCGGCAGGCGGATCGCCTCCACCTGGTCGGGGGTGAGGGTTCCCCCATCGAAGACGAACCGGACTTCCCCGGGGAAATGCGTGCCGGGCTGGGTGTCGGGGTGGTGCGGGGAGAGGGAGTGGACGGCGAGCACGTCCGACAGGGGCAGGTTCGCCAGGCCCAGTTCCTCGGTGATCTCGCGTCGGCAGGTGACGTGCGGGTGTTCGCCGGGTTCGACGCCTCCTCCGGGCAGCAGCCACCGGTCGTCCGCGCGGTAGGTGGGGTGAACGAGCAGGACGCGGCCGATCTGGTCAGTGACGAGCGCGGCGGCGCCGACCCACACCGCGTGCCGGGAGGCGGCGTGCTGCCCTGCGGACCGGGCGGCACGCGGTGCAACATGATCCGAACGTGAGATGGGAGAGGTCATTGGCTCTGCCTTCCTCGAGGGTGGGCGGGCGTGTGTTCGGCGCGGGCTGGGGCGCGGATCTGTTCCTCGGACCAGTTCGGATTGCCTGCTCGCAGTTCTCCCGCGTATTTCTCGAAGTACGACCGCTGGAGCTGGGGTGGCCGGTATCCCTCGGCGAACAGCAGCCGGAGTCCGGCAGGAAGCTGCGACTGGGCATGAAGGGGGCGTTCCAGGACGCCCTGACGTAGGTGCGCGAAGTGTGCGGTCGGCTCGGACTTGAGGTCGTCGACCAGCAGGTCTCGATAGGCCCGGACATCGACGAGTGGTTCGTCGCACTCCTTGGCAGGGATGGCGGCCACGCGTGGGTCGGACATCAGGATGAGGTTCAAACGGATCTCCTTGACGGACGGGGGTTCGCGATGCCGCCACAGGCTCGTACGTGGGGAAGGCTTCGGCATTAACGGCTTGTGCGGTGCGGGCGCGTCCAGTCGAAGTCGAGGCGTGCGTGCCGCTTCACGAGGGTGCGGGCGCCCGTCTCTTCGGTGCCGCCGCCGAGGCGGGAACGGACCGTCAAGCGGGGAGCGTCGCGGATGTGGTGGTCGCGGTCCCAGACGATGACCTGCTGCGTCATCTCCTCAGCGAGTTGCTCGGCGGCCGGTCCGTAGGCGTGAATGCACCACTCCCATGCGGCAGGGCCGGTCTGCTGGAGCAGCAGGCGGGCGAGGGAGCCGTCTCGGACCACGGCTGCCGCATCCCAGCCCTTGGAGCGCTCGACGATCCCGGTGTCGAGTTCCGGGTCGACGGCCAGGCGGCAGAAGCCGTTCATCGTGGTGGCGAGCCACAGCATGAGCTTGTCGAACGGGGTGTTGCCGGGAATCGTGATGCCGGTCCGGCGTTCGAGCCGAGGCGCCTGCAGGGCCCGGGTGAGCTGCTCGGCGTCCGCCGTTCCGCCCTCTGGGAACCGCACGCGGATTTCCCCGCCACGCAGGGACACGACATCATCCGCCGGCGCTCCGGCGCCTTGCATGGGGACGAACCCACACACCGTGTACGAGCGGCTGACCAGCTGGTCGCCGTGCTTCTCGAAGGCGACGGCCCAGCTGTATCCGTGGATTGTCAGCGGGACCACGAGGCGCCCGCCCTCGACGAGCGGGGTGATCCAGGCCGGCGGGATGTCGGAGGCTTGGACGGTCACGATGATTGCGTCGAGAGAGCCTTCGTCGGTGAAGTCGGGAGCACCGTGCTCGCCGTCACCCAGTACGACGCGCACCCGGTCGTACCCGGCGGCGGGCAGGAACCGTGCCGTGCGCTCGACGATGAACGGGTCGATGTCCATGGTGACGATCAGCCCTCCGGGGCCGACGACCTCCTGCATGTAGCCGGCGTTGGGGCCGTTGGAACCGATCTCCAGCGCGGTCTGGCCAGGGCCGAGGGCAGCCTCGCGGAGCATGACGGCCTGCAGCCAGGGTGCCGAGACCGTACTGGTGGCCCGGCCGTCGCGGTCTCTTTTGGTGGTGATGATCGCGTCCTCTGCGGCGTACACGGTCTCCAGCGGCACCCCGGGGAGGAAGAGGTGTCGACGCACCCGTCGAAAGGCAGCCTCGACGGAGGCGTCGGCGATGTAGCCCTGGTCGATGAGCCTGTCGGTCATCGCCTCGCGCAACCGGTGGCTCTCGCGCGCCCTCTCGGGGTCCTCTGACGGCCTGGGCTGGAGGGAGAGGTTACGGTGCACGGGCGGCAGATCCTTGAGGAGACCGGGCCAGACGCAGTCCAGCACATGCGCGGACGGCGTGAACAGCGTGCCCGTGAGAGCGGGCAGGTCGGCGGGCCAGTGCCACTCCCAGCGGTGGAACAGCTCGGGTTCGAGCACTGCGGGGGTTCCGTGGTGGGCGGTGACGCGGACGGCGGCGGTCAGGCGGGGGACGTTGTAGGTGGTGTCCATCAGGACGGCGAGGACCTGGGCGTCTTCCGTCGAGGCTTCCAGTCCGGTCTCCTCGGCCAGCTCGCGGACGGCTGCCTGTTCGAAGGATTCGCCTGGGTCGGGCTTGCCGCCGGGAAGTTCCCAGACGCCGCGCGTCGATCGGCCGAGCAGCACGCGGCCCTGTTCGTCGGTGACTACGACACCGGCGCCGATGAGGCCCTGTGGGGCGGGACGTTGCTTGTCGGCGAAGGCCACCGGCCCGGTGATCGGATGGCGCAGCACCAGCACGGCCAGCCCGTCGGCGTCGAATCGATCGGCCGTGGTCCATCCGGCGGCGGCCAGGGTGAGTTCGTCCTCGTCCAGGGCGATGTCGCGCCGGTCTTCGGGGACGGCGTTGGCGAGCGGCGTGATGATGCAGATGGTGCCGTCGGGGCGCAGATGCTCGCGCAGACGGGTGAGGAGCCACGTGCGGTTTTGGACGAAGGCGTAGCTCAGGCGGAAGGTGATCAGATCGTACGCAGCATGCGGCAGGGCGGCGAGGGAGTCGTGCTCGATGTCGTGGTGCAGGAAGCGCACGTCGGCTCCGTCGGGAGCCTGCGCGGCGGCGAGTTCGACGGCCGACTCCGCGTAGTCGACGGCATCGACCGAGTAGCCCATCTGGGCAAGGTGGAGGGCGAGTTCGCCCAGACCACAGCCCACGTCCAGGGCGACGGCGGGGCCCTGCGGGCGCAAGGCGGAATCCAGTACGGCACATTCGGCGTCGGTCAGGGCCCGGAAACTCTCGCCGCGGGCGTAGTGGTCGTGCCATTCGTCTTGCTGCGTGTATCCCACCGAGGCTGCTCCTTACGGTCGAGAGGGTGGTCAGGCGCTCTGGGTGCGATGGAGGCGGCGCAGGGTCTGCCGGCCGCGTTCGACGACCTCGGGGTCGTCGTGGGTGAGGCCGTAGGCGATCCCGCTGAGGGCGTCGAGGGCCGCCTCGCACTCCTTGTGCTCGGCTTCGAGCGGGGTCAGGGGCCTGCCGTACCCGGTGAAGAAGGCAGCGCGCAGGTCTTCGCGGCCGTCCCAGAGGTCGGCCAGGCGTACGAAGTCGTGGCCCCGCTGCCGTGGCTCGGCCCGCTCAAAGTCGAAGACGCCGACCAGGCCGGTGTCGGTGAGCAAGGCGTTGCGCAGCTGCAAGTCGCCCAGGGTAGGGACACGCTCGCCGGGCGGCAGGCTGTCGTACCGCGCGGCCAGCCGGCGTACCAGGTCCTCGTCTGCGGAGGACAGCAGCGGCCGGGCTGCCTGAAGGTGACGGTCCACCTTCTGGGTGCGGGAGACCGGCGGTTGCTCGGCCGGGTGGCCAGGGGAGCTGTCGTGGAAGGTGCGCGCGATCTCACCGAGCTGCTGGTGCACACGGCGCTCGTCGGTGGATGCCAGGGTGAGGCCGTGGAGGTTATGGCCGGGCAGTTGGGTCAGGACGACCGCCAGGAGCCGGTCATTCGAGGCGACCAGGCGCGGGGCGCGCTCGCCGAGAGCGGGCACCCACTCCCGGTATGCGAACACCTCACGCGAGTAGAACTTCTCGCTCGGGTGCTGCTTGAGGTACCAGGTGCCGCCCGACCTTCCGGTCAGCTTCCAGACCCGGCTGGTGGTACGGCTCCATGAAGCGTTCTCGATTGCCGCGAGCGGGCCGACGGCCTGCTTGGCGAACCTCCAGAGTTCCTGCGAAGGACTTGACAGATCACGGGAGTTGGTCTCGGACAGCAATTGCAGCCGGTTCGGGCCGTCCGCGGTGTAGGCGACCGGATCGTCGGGCTGCTGGAAATGGATGGCGAAGTGTCGTCCGGCGCGCAGGGCCTCCAGCCCGGCGCGGGGGTAGGCGACCATGTCCGGCGGGAGGCGGTCGAGGGGGTACCAGGCCATCTCGCTGCACAGATGGGGTTCGCGGATGTGCGGCTCACCCGTCCAGGAGCGGACGACGCCGAAGACACCCACGCGGGCAGAGCCTTTGGGACTGCGGTGATGGACGACTGCGGCGATCTGGACATCGCCGGGGATGATGGCGACGCCGATTTCCTCGGCGGCCTCCCGGACGAGGGCCTCGACGACGTCCTCGTGGTCACCGTCGATGTGGCCTGAGGGCATGTGCCACAGACCGGTGGCGTAGACGTCACCGGCCCGGCCCGTGAGCAGGACTTCCCATTCGGTTCTGCCGGGGCGTAGGAGGACCGCGTGTACGTCGATGGGTGCGGCGAAGCGTTCGCTGGCCGCCGGCGGCGGCGCTGCGGGCTGCTGTGCAGGTGTGGGAGCGGAAGCGCTCATGCTGGCTCCGAGGCGGGCGTGGTGAGGTCGGGTGCTGTGGTCTGGTCCGGGACGGTCTGGTTGAAGGCGTGGGACTGGAGCAGGTAGGCGTCGCGGAAGGCTCCCGTGCCGGTGTGGGGGTCCATGAGCTGGTCGAAGGAACCGTGCTCGACGACGCGGCCGTGGTCGAGGACGACGATGGTGTCGGCGTGCCGGACGCTGTGCAGGCGGTGGGTGACCAGGACGATGGTTTGCCCTTGGCCGGCCAGGGCGCGGATCTGGTCGAACACGCGCTGCTCGGCGGCCGGGTCGAGGGCGCTGGTGGGTTCGTCCACCACGAGTACCTGGCCTGAGCGGAACCGCCCGCGGGCGATGCCGATCTTCTGCCACTGTCCGCCGGAGATGTTCTGCCCGCCTTTGTAGCCGCGCTGCAGGAGCGTGCCGAGCCCGTGGGGCAGCTCGTCGATGACCGTGTCGGCGCCCGAGTAGGTGGCTGCCTCCATGATCGGCTCGTCGTCGAACGGGCGGCGAGGGCGGCCGATGCCGATGTTCACCCGTGCGGTGAAGGGCCACCGATAGAAGTCCTGGTTCACGGCGGCGACGCGGTCGAAGATCTGTGCGCGGTCGGCGCGGACCGCATCCACGTTGTCCCACCAGATGTGTCCCTCGTCGGGCGCGTAGAGCCCGCACAGCAGCTTGACGAGGGTCGACTTGCCGGAACCGTTGCTGCCCACCAGTGCGATCGTCTTGCCCGCAGGCAGTACCAGGTCCACTTCGGACAGCGCCGGATTCTCCTTGCCCGGGTAGGTGAAGGTCACCTTCTCGAAGCGGATCTCCTTTACGTGTTCGGGGAGGTCCTGGCCACCGTCTGGGATGGCGCGGCGGCCGGCCTCTGTGCACAGCCGCTCGAAGTCGCCGACGAACAAGCTCTCCTGGTGGACGTCGGAGATCTGCAGGACGCATCGGCGCAGGGCGGCGGAGCCGGAGCGGATGGCCAGCACCGCGGTCCCGGCGACGGAGAGCTGCATTGACCCGGTCCACAGCAGCACACCGAGCATTCCGTATGTGGCGGCGGTGGCGGCGCCGGTCGCGGCGGAGGACAGCAGACCGGTCCGGGCATCGAGCCGGGCCAGCCGGGACTGCTCCCGCTCGCTGGTGTCGGCCATGCCTCGGAAGTGCTCCAGCAGGAACGGGCCCATCGCATACAGGCGGATCTCGGCGGCGGCCTCCTGGCTGATCAACAGCCGGGTCAGCAGCTGCGCAGCGCGGGCGTGCTGAACGAACTGGTGGAAACTGACGTACCGGCGGCGAGCCTTGGCCATCGCACCCCACGCGCTGGGCAGCGTCATCGCGGCCAGCAGCGGAAGCAAGGCCCAGTGCAGCACGGTGAGAACCCCGGCTGCGGCGATCAACGAGATCAGCGCGTTGACCACGCTGGTGGTGTACTTCACCATCCGGCGGGCCGACTCCGCGCCCCAAGAAGCTGAGTCCAGCAGCCGA
Organism: Streptomyces sp. NPDC020192; assembly: GCF_044388685.1. NCBI lineage: Bacteria > Bacillati > Actinomycetota > Actinomycetes > Kitasatosporales > Streptomycetaceae > Streptomyces > Streptomyces sp. NPDC020192. Next base: position 191,823 of record NZ_JBIRXG010000016.1, read on the forward strand.
TGGAATTCGTCGTCCTCGACCGCTTTCAACTCAACCCGCGAGACCAGCGTCAGGTACCGCTCCGTGGCCACCCGCTGGACTTTGGGCTCCAGGGCCCCCGTCGCGGCGGTCGACGCCGCCGCACACAGTGCCCCGACAACTCCCATCACCGATACGGCCATCAAGACGGGAAGCGCATGGGTGATCCGCTCCGTGATCGTCCCCGCACCCAGTAGATGGCTCAGCACCGAATTGACGGCCACCAGGCCGACCGCCTGGGTGACTCCCGAGCCGATCTCGGCCACGGCCACCGTGCGCAGCGCCCGCCGGTCCGCCCAATGCGCCAGCCGCACCGACGTAGCCACCAAACGGGGAAGCTGCCGGGCCATCGACCACAAGGACAACCCCAGCCACGCCCCATGGTGGGCGTTCCAGCCCACGTCGTACTCCAGCTGACCGCCGAACAGCAGCATCTCCGATGCTGACACCGCTTCCTCGGCCTTATCCGCATCGGGTCGCGGAGCTTTCCCTTCGCTCATGACCGCTCCCGTGCCGGGGCGGGAATGCCGGGTGCGGCCGGGTCGGACAGCGCCCACTCCAAAGGCCCTGGTCCGGTGGCGGATGTGACGTGCTGGGTTCCGTCGGCGGCGATCTCCAGGCGGTAGGAGGTCGGCTCGCCGGCCGCCACCCAGCGCGCGTGCACCTCCTCGACTTCCGCCCAGACGGGCCGTTCGCCGACGGACTCGGCCATCCAGCCGCCGTCTGCCGCAGGGCGCACGACGACCCACGAGTCCTCGTCGGGGGCGACGAGCGTCAGGTGCTCGGCCTGGTAGTCCCGCACCAGCCCAGGGGCGAGATGATCGAGGGCGAGCCACAGGCCGTATGCGCTCTTGTCCGGTGGCGCCAACGATGTATTGCGGCGTGAGCCGGGCTCGGCGGCGATCCGCTCGCGGTGGGCAAGCGCGGTCAGCCATTCCAGCCCGTGTGCGGGGCGATGACCGCTGCGCACCCCGCGCAACGTGGCCTTCACACGCCCCCGCGCGGTCTTCTCTACCACGGCACGTCCCGGCCAGCTCGGCGACCGGGTCGTGATAGTCGTCAACAGTCGGCCGCCGTTCGCCAGTTGATCCAGCCAGTGCGGCGGGACGGCCTCGACCGCGAAGCCGGACAGCACCCGGTCGTACGGACCGAAGGAAGGTGCTCCGGCATATCCGTCTCCGGTGACGGCGCGAGGGCGGAAGCCGAGCGGGGCCAGGCGCTCCAGGACCGCTTCCACCAGATGCGGGTCGCGGTCCACGAGCGTCACCCGCTCCGGTCCGCAGATCAGGCACGCCGCCGCCCCTGTGACCCCCGGGCCGCTGCCCAAGTCAAGGAAGGACTGACCCCTCTGTGGCTGGAGTTCGCCGAGGAACGCGGCGGTCATCGACATCACGCTGGACAGTGACGTGATGCGCCCGCCGGTCACCACTCCCCGCCGCTGCCCGTCCAGGCGTTCACCATCGTGCTGGACCCGGACGCTGTCGCCGCTGTAGAGAACCTTGATCCACTCTTCGCGGTCCTCGGGATGCGCCCCGTCCAGCAGCTTCCACACTCCCGGCTCGACACCATCGGGTACCTGGCGTACGTACGCACGCGGGATCAGTACGTCCAGACGCAGGGCGAGCAGCGCCTCGCGCACGACAGGGGCCAGGGGCTGGTCGGCTTCCAGCCGGGTGACCATCTCCTGGCGTGCCTGCCTGGCCCGGGGGTCCTCCTCGGGCAGGGGAGGAGGTGGCGCGGTGTGGGGAGCGGCAGGGGTGATGTGGTGCATGCGGGCCTCCAACGAGCTGGGCGAATCGGCGGGTAGGGGTGTGGTGCGGTCAGGACTCCTTCGGCTCCTCGCCGGCGGCGGGCATGCGGATATTGGCGCGGGGGCTCCCTGCGACGAAGTGCTCCAGCAGGGCAGCGGTGAAGGGGTGAGCGTCGAGGGGAGGCTCACCCGGTTCGGCCCACACCAGCTCGGTGTGCCTGTCCGGCTCGGCGTTGAACGGCTCACCGCTCCAGGTCTGGGTGGTGAACAACAAGGCGAGCCGGCGCTCCCCATCGGGAGAGATCAGATGCGCGGTACAGCACAGCCACAGATCCTCCGGCTCGACGTGCACCCCGACTTCCTCACGGACCTCGCGGCACGCCCCGTCCTCGAACCACTCGTCGCGGTCGAGATGGCCGCCGACGATGGTGAGTTGCCCCGCGTACCGGGGCTCGGCTCGGCGGAGCAATAGCACGCGGCCGTCCTGTCGGTGTAGGAGGACAAGTACGTCGACGATGCTCTTGTAGCGGTCAGTCACGTGAGGCCCCTTGCAGGGGGCGATGTGGGGGCTCTCCGCCGCGTGCTGGGGCTCCGGCGCGCTAGGTCCGGGAGGCCGGGGGCAGCCGCTCTGTTCGAAGTTCCGCGGAACGTCGGTGCGTCGCATGCCGGGATGCATTGCGCCTCCTCGTTGACGTGAAGCTCGGACAGGTGCTCGGACTAACGGCCCCGGAAGGAACGCGTTCGGGGGTGGTGCGGGCGAATTCTTCGAGCGAATGTGCTGATTCGTTGTCTCGGGCTAGAGGTGACTGGAAGCGGCGCCTGTTCGACCACGTTGGTGGGCGTCCGAGCGTGAACCGAACACGATCCGGTGATTGCGCGGCCCTTTGTGCGGCATGCCGCACGAAGGGCTTCTGAGCCCGGCCGGCGGCATGCCTCCGCGTCCATCAGGTGCCGCACGGCTGGGATGGAGCGGCCCGGTGCATGCACGAGGGGAGTGCCGGGGCATGGCCGGGGTAGGCCGCAGCACCAGGTGGCCACGGCCCGTGAAGCGCGAACGGGTCTTTGTGTGGGGGTGCCGGCTTACGCAGAAGCCTCCTGCTCCAGGGAGGCGTTCCAGCGGGCGAGGGCGTGTTGGTCTGGTGCGAGCAATGGAGCGACGGGCCGGCTGAGGTAGCTGTGCTCGACGAGGTAAAGGCCCGCGGTGCCGGCATAGCCGGGGAACAGCTCGTTGAGGCGGGCCATCACGGCCTCCGGTTCGGCGTCGTCGGCATCGAGGAGGCAGTGGGCGAGGATCTTGCGGTTCCACACGTCGATACCGAAGACGGCCGGATCGCGCGAGGCGTGGGAGGCGATCACCGCGGCGGTGTAGGGCCCGACACCCTTGATTTCCTGGACGGCCTCCATGAGGTTTCCGGCGGCCTGGAGGTCCTCTGTGCTGTGGTCGCGGAAGTAGGCCGCGTAGTGCGGCAGGCTCTTGGCCCGAAAGCCCAGCCGGTCCCGTTCCTTCAGCGTCTCCGGCGTGACGTGGGTGATCTCGCCGGGGGTGAACCAGGCCCGCAGCGTGATCCCGTCGAAACGGACGAGACGGCCGTAGTGGACCAGCAGGTTACGGGTCATCTGGGTGGTACGGGCGATCGTGACGTTCTGCAGCAGCAAGGCGATCACGGCGATCTCGAAGTGGTCCTCGGGGCACGACTGCCGCATCCCGCCCAAGTCTGTGAGCGCCTGGCGCATCGCGGGCACACGTGCCGCCAGTTCCGTGAACGCGGCCTGGTCTTCGTCCAGGCCGTATGAGGCGACCAGCCGGCGAGCGAGCCGCTGACGGTGGTCGGGCTTGAAGTCCGCGTCGGTGTAGACGTCGGCGATGACCGTGCGGTCCTCGGCGCGTAGCCGGACACCGATGACGAGGTCGTCGATGCGGAAGGTGCGCCAGCTGTTGTCCTGGGTGTGGGCTTCGAGGCCGGTGGTGTAGTGGCTTGGCTTCCAGAAGGTGTGCAGGGCGTTGAACGGGCCGTCGCCGGTGACGGGGAGTTCGAGGGTGTCGGTGTGGTCGAGGGTGCGGGGGGTCACGTCATGCTCCTGGGTGGCGGCCGTGGGTCGATCGGAGGCGGGAGTCGTCGTGGGGTGGGCCATCGGGCGGGGCGGAGCCGCCGGTCGTAGCGTCGTCGTAGAGAGCGAGGGCGCGGCGCAGATGCTGGATGAGGGCCGCTCGCAGATCGGCGGGCTCGACGACTTCGACGTGGGGCCCGTAACTGGTGACTAGCGGAATGAGCCATTCCCAGCGGTCGACGAACAGCACGATCGACAAGAATCCGTCGTCGTGTTCGCACACTCGCGAGGTGGACTTCAGGCTCAGGCGTAGCAGCTCGTCCCGAGCGCCAGGGGCCACTCGGAGGGTCACGCGGATATCGCCCTTGCCGTAGTCCTCCATGGTCTGGGCCCACCAGTCTCGGACGGAGAAGTCTTCGGGATAGGCGAAGGTGAGGTCGGTGGGGTGGAGCCGGTCGACCAGGTTGAGCCGGAAGCGGGTGGGGTCGCCCGTGGTGCGGGCGGCCACCATGTGCCACTCGCCTGCTTTCCAGACAGCCCCGTACGGCTTGAGCAGGGCTGTTTCCTGATAGCCGTCCTTGGTGCGCCAGGTGGTCTCAAGCGCCGTCGCGGTGAGCATGGCGGTGCGCAGAACTGGCAGGTGGCCGGAGCCTTCGTCGCGCCAGTACCAGTCGGCGGTGTCGAAGTGGATGCGCTGGGCCAGGCGCCGGATGACGTCCTGGACCGTGTCGCTGACGCCCGCCATACGGGCCCGGTCCTCTGCTTCAGCGTCCGGGTTGGGAGAGTCGAGGAAGCCGAGGACGTAGAGCCGTAGGGCGTGGTCGGAGTCGATGGTGAGCGGGTCAAGGGCGGTGTCGGCGGCCAGCCGGTAGCCGCCGGTTTTGCCGGGGGTGGCTTGAACGGGGATGCCGGCGGCGGTGAGTGCGGCCATATCGCGGTACACGGTGCGTTCGGTGACGCCGAAGCGGGCCGCGATCTCCGGCGCGGGCACGTTGGTCCGGCTGCGGAGCAGGTGCACGATGTTCAGCTGTCGGGCCCGTGCGGCGTCGACCATCAGCGCACTGCTCCCAGGGGGTAGATCTGGCCCGTGGTGTATGACCAGTGCGCGGCGGTGGCCAGCTCGATGCAGGCGCCGGCGACCTCGTCCAGCGTCAGGGGCCGGCCCCAGGGCAACTGGGCGAAATAGCTGTCGGGGTCGGTGACGCCCTTGAGTGCCATGACGTGGTGAGCAAGGGGCGAATCGATGAGCGAGGGCGCGAGCAGGTTGACCCGGACGCCGTGCTGCTCCTCCTCTTTGGCCACCGTGACGACGAGCGCTTCGAGAGCGGCCTTTGCCGCGGTGTAGGGGCCGTTGTTCGCGCGACCGGCCTGCCCGGCGTCTGACCCGACCGCGAGGACGGACGTGCCGTCGGACCGAGCCCGGTGGGCGACGGCGTGCCAGGTGCGGACGAAGCTGAGGGCGTTGGCCTCGTGGACGCTCTGGAACTCGCTGATCGGGGTCTGGGCCACTGGCCGCTTGGTGGAGGGTGCCCCGACGCAGGCGAAGACCGCGTGCAGCCGACCGGACTGTGTGTCGACGGCTTGCCGCAGCGCCTCGGTTGAGGCGTCGGCGGCGGCGTCGAAGTGCACCCAGGTGCTGTCCCCGTCTTGCCTGGCGGGCCCGGGGGCACGGGTGTTGTAGGTGGCGACGACCCGCCAGCCTGCCTCGCTGAGACGGTTGTGGATCGCGGCGCCCAGCGCCCCGCTGGCGCCTGTGATGACAGCCAGCGAGGCACTGGTGGACGGGGGCAGGGTCACCGGGTTCCGGCCTCCGGCTGGGAGGGTGCGTCGGGATGGTCCGTGTCCCACATCTCAGCGAACCGCATCTGCTGGTCGGGGATGTCGAAGAGCGCTCCGATGCTGCGGGCGTGGCCGATCGCGTCGTTGTCGCCGCGGGGGATGTCGACCACCGTGTGCGGGAAGGCGACCAGCATGCGCTCCTCGTCCAGCAGGTGCGCGTAGTACAGCCGCGACTTCAGCGCGGTGGCCAGCTCCAGTGCGAGTGCCGCGGCCCGCTCGGTCGGCACCGTCAGCTCGATGATCTCGATCGGGGTGTGCTCGTCCAGCAGATGCGGGTAGCGGCGGTCCTCCATGCCGGAGAACGCTGCGGGGAGCGAGCCGGTGGCAAGGCTTTCGGTGATCACCACGGCGCGCAAGGTTGGGCTGGCCACGTTGGACAGGTTCCTCTCGGTCTAGTGGTAGGGGAAGGTGAGGGTTTCGAACACGGTCCGGCCAGTGCACAGCGCGAGCAGTCGCTCGATGCCGAGGCCGAAGGTGAAGGTGTCGGCGGGGTCGCAGTCGATGTCGGCGAAGAAGTCGACGGGCCCTTCGTCGGCCGGAACGCCGTGCAGCTGGGTACGCAGGGAGATGTTGTTCTCCACCATTGGCCGGTAGTCGTCGGCCGTGCGGAGTTTCACGCCGCCGTCGCAGATCTCGGTCCCGGCAGCTATCAGGGAGAACCGCTGTGCCCGGCCGGAGGAGTCCACGCGGGAGTTGTGCCGCAACTCGTAGGGGAACCCGTACAGGATGACGGGGGCGGTGACGGCTTCCTCGACGGCGTGCTTGACGAAGTCCTCCATGACCGCCCAGTCGGATTCGCCTGTCGCCAGGCCGTGGCCGGCCAGCCAGTTCCGCGCCGCCGTGACGAGGGCAGGGCCGACCGGAGCTTCCGGCAGGTTCAGTGCCTCGGCGATCGCGTCGTCGACTGTGCGGGTGGTGATCGCGGAGAAGTCGATGCCGCCGGGGGTCTGCAGCGTGGCGAACGCTGTCTGGACGGCGTGCTGGACCAGCTCGGTGACCAGCTTGATGCCGTCGGACAGAGTGATGTCCCGGGCGGCGGTCTGCAGCATGGTGAACTCGATCGCGTGGCTGTCGTCAGCTCGTTCGGCCCGGATCGCCTTGCCGAGGTCGTAGATGCGGTCGACGCTGATGACCAGGCGCCGCAGGTGTTCCTCCGCTGAGTGTTTGAGGTGGTAGCTCTCCCCAGTGAACGGGTGGCGGGTGGAGAACTGCGGAATCGGCGCGCTCTCCCTCGCCGCGCACAGCACCGGTGTGGCTGCTTCGGTGTAGCCGGCCTCGTGCAGCCAGGCCCGCACGGCGCGCAGCAGATCCGCCTTGGTCAGCAGCAGGTTCCGCTCTTCGGGGTGCTGCTTGAGCAGCGTGCCGTACAGGCGCCGTTCCTGCTTCGGGATGGTCATCCCTGCTCGCCTCCCCGGGTTGTCCACGGGGAGGTGATGGTCAGGGCGTGCTCGGCGTCGCTGTCGAGGAGTACCTCGGCGCCGATCGGCAGGGTGTTCTTGAGCGGGGTGTGGCCGAACGGCAGACCGAAGGCGACAGGGAAGGTGTACTCGGCGCACAGGTCCATGACCATCTCGTGGGCCCCCAGTCCGCCGGAGGGCTCGCAGTTCACCAGCTCGCCGACGACCATGCCGGCGATCTGGTCGAGGACGCCCCGGTCGCGGAAGTGGGTGAGGGTCTGGTCCAGCAGCTCGACCGGCTTGAACGCGTCCTCCCACGCCAGGACAGCGCCGTTCCAGTTCGGCTCCCATACCGTGCCCAGCAGGCAGCGCAGTGAGGACAGACAGCCGGCGACCAGGTGCCCCTGGGCGGAGCCGGCGCGGGCCCAGGCGAGCGGCGCGTCGATCCGCGCGGCCCCGCCGTCCCCGGCGAGGACCGCGGCGAAGTGGTCGCCCGTGGCGGCGGGGGCGTCGTCGGAGCCCCAATCCCACAGCACGGCGGGGCCGTGGAAGGTTGGCATGCCGGTGCGGGCGGTGATCGCGTTCAGCAGCAGGCTCGGGTCGCTCACGCCCACGATCGGCTTGGGGTGCGCGGCGATCAGCCCGTAATCCAGGCCGCGCAGCAGCCGGTTGGCGTTTTTACCTCCGCCCGCGCACACCACCGCGTCGATGGCGGGGTCAGAGATGAAGGCATGAAGATCGTCCACGAGCTGCGCTTCGCTGCCGGCACGGTAGCCGTCGCGGGTCGCGGCGTGGGGCGCGATGACGGGTTCGTAGCCTCGGCCGCGCAGGCGCTCCACGCCGCGGTCGAAGATCTCCGGATGCGTGGCGGGCTCGGGCGCGGACACGGTGACGATGCCGATGCGTCCGCCCTTGGCGAGGGGTGTGGGCAGAAGTCGGGCGGTGCTCAACGGGTTCTCTCCTTAACTGTGGGACCGGACAACCCGCGCACGATCGGTGGTGGGCCGGGCGCATGGGGTGACCGTAGGGGGTGTCAGCGGGCGGGTGCCAGCCGCATACGGGTCTCCTGCCTGGCCCGGGCGGCGGTCGCCTCGCTGGTCCAGGGGGTCAGGGAGGTGTAGTAGTCGAACGTGGACCAGTCCTCCAGGGAAGCAGGAGCGGTGAACCCGTGCTGAAGGGCCTGCTCCCACAGCGGTGTGCCCGGATAGGGGGCGAACAGGTGCACACGCGTCTCGGGTTCGGGGTCCAGCTGCCGCAGCTCGCCCATCAGGGAGTAGGTGTCCTCCATCTCCGCCTCGGTCTCGTCGGGGAACCCGACGATGAACGTGTAGGAGCCGAGGATGCCGTGCGCGGCGATGTCGCCGGCCACATCGAGGATCTGCGCGCGGCTGATTTCCTTGTGCACCACCTCGTTCAGGACCCGGTCGTTGCCGGACTCCACGCCCATAAGCAGCCGGGAGCAGCCACTCTCGGCGATCCGCTCCAGCAGCGGGAGCTTCGCCCGGCGCGCCTTGAGGATGTCGTTGGGGTTGATGCTTGCCGCCCACCGCAGCTCCAGGCCGCGATCGATCAGGCCGTCGCAGAACCCGATCGCCCGCCTCAAATTCACGAACCAGTCGGCATCGTAAAATTTGACGCCGTTGATGCCGTAGGCGGCCTGCAGAGCGGCGATGTCGTCGAGGAGGTCCTGGGCGGCCATCGCACTGTATTTACGCTGGTAGGTCAGTTCGAAGCAGAACCGGCACCTGTACACGCACCCCTTGCTGGACACGTAGTTCAGCGTTCGGGAGGCCACCGTCGGGTCGTCACGGATGTACTTGGCGACGTCCAGCAGTGACCACGGGTAGGCGCCAAGATTCCCCGTCCGCGGCGGGTTGACCGTCCCGCACACCACGCACCCGCCGTCGTCAATGCGCAGGCCCGGGACCAGGCGACGCGGGGTGCGGCCGAGGAGCGCCTTCACGTACTCGACCATGGAGTTCTCGCCGGGCCCCTGGAGGACGGCGTCGACCAGCGGATGCGCCGCGGTCTGCTCGGGCTGCACATTCACGTGCGGACCGCCGAAGACGACCGGGGGAGAGAACGGGTGTTGCTTGGCTGCGCGCACCATGTCCAGGGCGTGGCCGATCTGGCCACCTCCGGTCATGATGCTCACCCCGATGCACACGGTGCGCCCAAGGTGCTCGTCCAGGAGGCGCTCCCATGCCGCCGCATCCTGCTGGTTGCCGTCGAACAGCACCACGTCGACCAGGCCACTGGCCATCAGCGGCTTGGCGAGCGTGAGCAGCGAGAAGGGCATCCAGTGGTAGACGTAGTCCTTCTCATGGTCGATCTTCGGGTAGGCGAGGATGACGGTGGGCCGGCCGGTTGTCTCCTGCCGGGGAGCAGGGATGGCCGGGGACTGGGTCAGGCCGCCTGGCAGCCCCAAGTAGACGCTCATCGGCCGGCCTCGACCAGATGCTGGGGGGTGGCGTCGCCGGGACGGAAGTAGGAGGCGGCATACATCTCGAAAGCCGCCTCCAGTTGCGCGGCCAGGCCGTCACTGTCGCCCTTCTCCAGCAGCGGGGCGAGGTCGACGGTGACGTCCTCGCGCAGCAGGCAGAACTGCAGTCGGGCATCGGCGGTCAGCCGCAGGGCCATCAGCGCGTCGTGGCAGGGGAACAGGGGACAGCCCCGGCAGACCGATCCGTACCAGGCGCCGGCGTTGGAGTCCTTGATCACGACCTTGGTGCCCGAGGGCATCGTGAAGACGGTCATAGGGTGCCCGAGGCCGCCCTGCTGGAGGACCTCCTCGTCGATGGCCCGCACCCGCAGATCGCCAGCCAGCTCCTCCAGGGGCACGTACAGGTCCGGCAGTCGGAGCTGTCGCTTGATCTCCAGACGCCGGGCGAAGCTCTCGCTGGACTCGTTGAGGTCCTTGATGATGTCGAGCAGCTTCACACTGTGGACGCCGGCGTCCTCACAGAACTCGATCAGGGCCTCGACCTCGGGGGTGTTGATACCGGACATCACCACCACGTTCACCTTCACCGGGACGCCGGTGGCGGCACACGCCTTGATCGCAGCGAGCACTTCGGCGTGGTCGTCGACGCCGCAGATCTCCCTGTGGAGTTGCGCGTCCAGGGTGTCCAGGGAGACGTTGAAGAGGGTCACCCCCGCCTCGGCTAGGGCCGGTGCGAGTTCGCCGATCCGCGGGTGCCGGGAGATGACCTCGACCTCGCGCATGCCAGCCTCCTGCCGCAGACGCCGCACGGTGTCGACGAGCGGGTCGTACAAGGCCGGGTCTCCACCAGTCAGCTTGATGGCATCAACGCCTTGGCCTTTCGCGGCGGAGGCTACGGCGACCAAGTGGTCGGGGGCCAGATCGGTTCCCGACTCGGTGGCTACCGCCTCGCCCGAAGGACGGCAGTAGTAGCAGCTCCTCTTGCAACGGGAGTTCACGGTCACCCGTAACTGCGGTTTGCGCATGTCATCCATCCCTCGGACATCGCTGACATTCACGTGCACAGCCTTCCGGCCCCTCTCTCTGGTCAGCAAGAACATGGAGAAGACGCGATGTCAGGGTTTGCTCGGCGTGAACCCCAAACCCTGACAGGAGTGTTATGAAGATTGGTTGTTGCATGGCTAGGCTCGGACGCGTGGACGCTGTGGTGCGGCCGTCCTCGGCGGCGAGGCTTGGCCGAATGGTCGACGGCTGAAACCTGTGTGTCGTATGAGGCTTCCCAGCGCTGATCAGCCCATGGAGACGACGGGCCGTCATCCGCTACCGAGACTGCTCTTGCTGTCGAGGATCGACAAAAGCCCCTTCCAGGGATGGAACGGGCGGGCACCCGCGTGTCAGGTCCAGGCACCCCCCGGGGCTGGTGGTCAGTTCCACTCACGCATGCGCGCGGAGCTGTCGGTCATACACGTCCTGCGGCTCCAGACCGAGCGCGCTCCGCCGTTCGTCCAAGCGCTCCGGGTCCTCGACCAGGTACGGCCCTACAACGTTGCCGGCACCGTCCTGTTCGTACTGCGTGCCGTACACCTGCGCCCGTCCGTCGGCGACCCGGACCCGGTCGGTGAGAAGGGCGAAGTGCCGGGCCGGCACATCACCGGCGAGCGCCGCGTGTGTCAGCAGTTCCAGTGCGCGGCGCTGGAACTGGGTGTCATGGTCGGCGTGCTGCGCGATCAGCCACGCGGCATCGGCGCCTTCCTCACCGACGAGGTCCACGCCCGGCCAGCCGTGTGCCGAGACGACGGCCTTCAGCCATGGCGTGTTGTCGACGTCGATGGCCCGCACCGCCGCGGAGTCCTCGGGGAGCCGTGACTCCAGCATGCGATGCCTGGCCGTCTGGTCTCGCTCCTGGCGCTCCTTCAACTCACGTGCCAGGTCTGGCCTTTTCACTGCTCGTTACTCCTCGGAAGGGACAGGCGGGCCGCGCCGTTCAGGTGTGGCGTGCGCTCGCTACCGTCGGTTTGGTCAGTGGTCAGGGGCCGGCAGGGGGTGGGAGGGTTCCCCGTGCCAGCCGGTCAGCCCCGCTTCCTGGCTGGAGTGACGCCCTATCGGCAGCCAGGAAGCGGGAGTCTTCAGCTGGGACCGCGCAGCACGATTCCGATCAGGCTGCCGCTGCCGTCCAGTCCGTAGGTCGTCATGAACTGCCAGCCACGACACACCGCTTGGATCTGCGGCTCGGTCAGGCCACGGCGCGGGGCAGTCGGAGGCATCAGCTCTGCGCGGTGCGTCGTGATCTGCAGCAGGCCCGAGCGGGTCAGCCAGCGTCGCGCGTCGGAGAGGAAACGGGACTGGTCCAGGAACTCCAGACTGTGTCGGCACACCACGATGTCGACGGAGCCCGGCGCCAGCATGCCCGGGATCGCATCGGCGTTGAAGTCGTGGCGGGCGTACGTCACCAAGTCCCCGTGGTCCTGGTGGCTAGCCCGCGCGTGCTCGATGGCCACGCTGCTGAAGTCGAAGGCCGTCACGGTCAGGCCCCAGGCGGCCATGTGTGCGGCCATATGGCCCTGGCCGCAGCCGATGTCGACGACGCGCTGCCCGGACTTCACGGTCGTGTAGTTCCGGAACATTTGACGCTCGAACGGCGTCGGATCCGGTGCCCGGTATCCCGTGGAGTACATCCTGTCCCAGTACTCCGGCGTCTGCCACTCATGCACCACGCTCAGGGTGCTCACCGTGTTCATGCGGCCGACTCCGGGCCTCGGACCCTGGCCTGACCCTCCCACGGCGTGGCCAGCCTCCTCGGGTCGCTGGCCAGGGCCTCACCGGACGGGACGCCGAACAGGGTCATGCCCGCCGTGGGCGGGGCCTTGCCCTCTACTACGCGAAAGGCAGCGCCGGGCTCGCGCGGCGGCAGGTGGGTCATCGTGCATCCTCTCAGTGATGGGCATACAACAGCAGGGCCTGATTTCCGACGGCGAGGGTGGCGACGAACAAGACCTGGGTGGTGGTGCTGTGGCGCCGTCTCAAGCAGTAGGTACGTCGCTGGGCATCAACAGGGTGAGCCAGACATCCTTGCCGCCACTGGGGGGCTGAGAGATGCCGAACTTGTCCGCGATGGCCCTGACGAGTTGGAGGCCGCGACCGTTCTCGTCGTCATCGCCGGCGCGTCGCTGGAGCGGCAGCGCCGAGTCGGAGTCGTGCACGCACAGCGCCACCCCGTCGGGAATGCGCGTGACGGTGACACGGGCAGATCGGCGTCCCTCGCTGTCCGGCCGAGTGTGGTCCAGGACGTTGGTCATCAACTCGGAGATGGCAAGGGCGCCTATATCGATCAGGTTTTCCAGGCCCCACAAGCGCAGGTGCGCGCTGACTATGGTCCGCGCGATGCGTACCGACAGCGGCGTCACGTCGTAGTCCATCTCCAGCTTGCCCGAGGTGGCGCGCGTCGTTCCGCGCACACCTGTTGGAGCTGTGGGGGGAGCAAGGAGACTGGCCATTCCAGGTCCACTTCGTTCTGGCCAAACCTCATGCGAGAGGTCCGACTGCGGTGTGTACTGGTGCGTGATCGGTCAGCAACTATTGAGTCAGGCCGAAGCCCAAACGTGCAGATCGAGAAGCGGAAACCTAGGCTTTCCGTTTCAGGAGCCAGGGGACCCTCGTCATGCCACGACCTGAGAAGCAGCTGAACCCCGACGCCTCACCCCGTGACTGGTTCGGTTCAGAGGTCCGGTACTGGCGCAAGATCCGGGGACACTCAGCCTCCTCGTTAGGGCCGTTGGTGCAGGCCAGCCCGTCCCTCATCGAGAAGATCGAGAAGGGACAAGCCTCCTGTCGGCGAGACCTCGCGGAGAGCCTTGACAAGGTGTTGGCGACCGGCGGCGTGCTCACGCGCGCCTGGGGCATGGTGTACGGGGAAGCGGAAAAACGCCGCGGTGAAACGGAAAAGAGAACTGGTCGAGCGGTGGAGGGAACCGTTCAGGCACACCAAGGCCGCATCCTGGGCAGAGATACGTCGTCGCCGCCTGGGAGCCCTGAGCCTGTGGACCGTCGCGCTTTCTTGGCCAGCAGCAGTCTGGCCGCTATCGCCCCAATAGACCTCGCCACGCTCGTCGCCCGCTCCGCCCCACCGGCGCTGCCGAAGCGCATTCGCGGCAAGGACATCTCAGAGGTCCTGGCCGTAGCGGAGGACATCTACGCCCGGGACAACGCCCACGGAGGCGGAGGGTTGGTCGGGGCGCTCGCCACCCGTGCCATGCAGTGGGCGGTCGGCCTGCTCACGGTGCCCTGCGCTGAGCCGCTGGGAGCCCCTCTACATGCCGCCGTCGCACGTCTCGGCATTGTCGTCGGAGCGAGCCACTTTGACACCTACGCCCACGACGATGCCCGCGTCGCCTTCAAGATCGCCGCTGACTGCGCAGAGGAGGCCAACGACTGGCTCCTACGCGCCAAGGTGTACTCCCTCTTGGCGCGGCAGGCAGTCTGGATCGGAGACCCGGACACCGGACTGACCTACGCGGAAAAGGGACTGGTCCGATCCGATCGGCTCACTCCGACCATCCAAGCGATGCTGCACACTGCACGAGCCCGCGCGTTCGGGAAGATGGGCGACATCGGCGGTGCAATGGCCGCCGTTGGCGCCGCCGACGACGCCTTCGCCAAGTCCAACCCGCAGGACGATCCGCCGTGGATGTCCTACTACAACGAGGCCCAACACCACGGCGACACGGGGCACGCGCTCTACGACTTGGTCCTGCTAAAGGATCAGGATCCCGGGCAGGCCAGTCGCCGCTTTGAGATCGCCATCGCCGGCCACGACGACTCCTACCCACGGTCGCGCGCCCTCTCCGGAACCAAGCTGGCCAGTTTGCTGATGGCGAAGGGCGACCCACACCAGGCCACTGCCATCGGCCACCAGGCCATCAGCGATGCCGGCCGCCTTACCTCCCGACGTGCGGCCGACGATCTCAAGGAACTCAGCCGGATTGCTGCCCGGCACCGCCGCATCCCCGAGGTGGCGTACCTCCGCGAGCGCATCGGCGCTACCTTGCAGACATGACGATCTCGGCTGCTCCTTCCTCCGCGGTCCTAGACGAAGCCTGCTCGAGGGCAGGCTTCGACGCGTCTGTCGCCGAGCCGATCCGCCTCGCGGAAAACGAGATATGGCGCCTTCCAGGCCAACGCGTGATCGTCCGAATCGCCCGGCCTGGCCAGTTGACGACGACCGTCCGTGAAGTGCGGGTGGCTCGCTGGCTCGCCGAGAACGCGGTGCCGGCCGTCCGCCTGGCCGACGTCGATCAGCCGATCGAGGCTGACGGTCGGCCAGTGACCTTCTGGCAGGAACTCCCTCCCCACGAGCACGGCAGCCACACCGACGTTGCGCACCTTCTTCGGCGCCTCCACGCTCTGCCCACTCCCACCTTCGAACTCGGGCACCTGGACCCTTTCGTCCGCGTCAACGAGCGCCTGCAGGCAGCAAGCACCTTGTCCAGCACCGACCGGCAGTGGCTGGAGCGACTTCATCAGGAACTGGCAGCAGCATGGGCCGAGCGCCCAGTCGGGCGTCCGGACTGCGCCGTGCACGGCGACGCATGGCCAGGCAACTTGATCCGCACTGCCGAGGGCCCACTGATGATCGACCTGGAACGCTTTTCATTGGGCCCGCCGGAATGGGACCTGGTGTCAACCGCTGTCCGTGCGCGTACGACGGGCGCGGTCAGTGCCGCGCAGTACGACGAGTTCTGTGCCGCATACGGCTACGACGTAACAGACTGGTCCGGTTACTCAATTCTGGCTGGCGCTCGCGAACTCCGTATGGTGACGTATGCCGCCCAGCACGCCGCCAGCAACCCCGAATGGAAGGGTCAGGCGCAGTACCGCGTTGACTGCCTGCGCGGTCGGCAAGGACCACGGCCGTGGAACTGGAAAGGGATCATGTAGTGGACTGACTCGCGCCAGGCCCCGACCTGCTGTTCCGCTACGGCACGCCGCAGTTTGATGCTGTCCTTGAGGGGCTCCTGGGGCGGGTACCTGAACGTATCACGACGTCCGCACCTGGCTATTGTGCGGCCGCACTCGCGGCGCGCGTATACCCGGGCCTCGTCAGCGCATCCGACGCCTAGCCCGATGTCGGGCGTTGGGTACTCCTTGCGCAGGTCCTCGCGAGCCGGTCGGCGATGAACGCGTACCAGACCCGGGCGCTCGTCAAGGACAGTGCGCGGCGACCGCCGGGCATCCTCCCCTCCGAGCCTTGCTCCTGACATACGCCAGCTACGGCGCCTCCACGCCGAAGGCGAGGTTGGAGCTCCTTTCCCAAGCTGCCAGCGTCGTACGGGGCTACAGCAATGCCACTGCTGCCGCCCGGGTCCTCGGCAGGCAGGCGGAAGAGGCTGCGGCGGCCGGCGACGAGACGGGAGCGCTCCGAGCGTTGGAGCGAGCGAGCAGGCGTGGGTTGGGTTCGTGACCCCGTACCGCATGGACTCGTTGGCCCTCTCCGTATACGGCCAGTTGAAGCGTCCCGAACTCACGCTCACAGCTGACACTGCAGTCGACCGCCTCGGAGAGGAACTACCGGGAGGGGGCGTCGTGGTTCTGGGTGATCTGGCTTCGGCCCTACTGTGTGGAGGCGACGTCGACCAAGGCGTCTACGTGTCACGTCAATTCGCTGCGGCGGCACAGGCCAAGCCCAACACGATGGGCAAGGAGCGGGCGGCGACTATCGCAGCATCACTTCCCGACAGTGAGCAGGAACTCGCACTTCATCTGCTGCAGTTCGCATCCTGAGCCCCCTCGCGAGGTACGCGGACAAACCCAAGGACGAGAACGCCGTCGTACTCCCTGTCCGTCGCTTCTCTGTCCTATGCCGTCTCGTCGACAACCCAGGACAGGTACGCCTCCGACCCACCGGTCACGGGTAGCGTGATCCACTGGGGGACGTCGTACGGATGCTTCTCGTGCACCCATGCCTCCAGCGCCGGGAGCCGGTCCGTCGTAGTCATGTACGAGATCCGCCACTCCTGCGCTGCCTCGACCTTGCCTTTCCACCAGTAGAAGGCGGTGATTGGCGCATCGATGTGAACGCCCGCCGCCAGCTTGCTCTCGACCGCGCCCCGGGCCAGCGCCTTCGCCTGGTCTTCGTCATCGCTTGTGGTCTGCGCAATCACGACATCACTGGCCATGCAGCTACCTCTCCCACTCGGTGTAAGTCGACCCTACCCAGCCGGTTGGTGTTGAGCTGCCGGGGCGGGGGCGTTCGGCCTCGCAGGCGGTGACGGGTTCCCAGTCGCCGGTGGGAAGGACGGCGCCGTCGTCGTAGCCGGGTTCGCCATGGATTTGCCGAACTGGAGCTGTGTCGCACCTGCTGCGTATGTTGTCGGCCGTTTCGAATGCGAGCTGTGGCCCATTGCCGGCCTCCCGAGGGCGGGTATGGCTACTTGTCGTCGAGGTCTTCGCCATAGGTAACGTCCAGCTCCGCAGCGAGTGCCTCGGCCAGCTGTAGCGTCTGGGCCCGGTCGATGACCACCTGCCTGAGCGAGGCGATGCCGCGGAGCTGTGCGAGGTCGTTGCCACGCAGATCCATGCCGCGGTACGTGCCGCCGTTGAACTCGGCGAGCCGTAGATCGCAGTCGTCGAACGCTGCCGTATGCAGGTCGGCAGTGTCGAACGTGGTCTCGCGCAGGGAGCACTGGGAGAAGATCACCGGACCGGTGGCCCGGAGGCGGAAGGTGCTGTAGTCGAGCTTGCAGTTCTCGAACAGCACGTCGTCGAGGGTGTTGTCCTCCAGGGTGGCGCCCATCAGTTTGCAGTCCCGGAAGACGACGCGGGTGATCTTGCTGTCAGACCAGTGTAGGGAGGACAGGTCGCAGCCGGTGAATTCCACCGAGTCGACGCGGAGCTTCTCGAACCGGGCGCGCTGGATCTTGAGCGCGGAGATGCGTCCATCGATCAGGTGCGTGTCGGCCAGGTCGAGGGCACGCAGGGCTGCGTCGCCGTAGTGGAACTCGGCGACTCGGCCACGACCATCTTCGAGTGACGTCACGTTGGACAGATACAGGCCGGGCTCGTCCAGCGAGGGCAGAGTGACGCTCGTGCGGCGGATCGTACGGGTTGCCATCGTGATGCCTTCCAACGGGGTGGGCCTGTGCGGGGCCGACGGTGCCCCGGGGCAGGAGAGCCGCCGGCGGTGGTCACTTGGAGCCGGCAGTCCCGCACGAGCCCTTCTCATAGCTCGCCGCCACCGTCGAATCCTGAACGCCCCCGGCCGGACGGTGTCAAGCGAGACTGCCCCGAACGCACCTTCGCCGCCCGGCATTCGCCCACGGCAGACGAGAAGGAGCCCCAAGGGACTGGAACCTCCCCCGGAACCATGTCAACGTACAACGTCCCCGAACACACCAGGTCAGCGAAGGGGCGCGGGCTCCTGGGGCGGACGGCTTGTCGGCTGGCCGCTTCGACGGCCCACGGCCTGCGCGACTCGGGCTCGCAGCTAAACCCCTGTCCCTTGGAGGTCCACCTGTCTCGAACCTTCCGATCCGCCCGCTTCACTGCCCCTGTCCTGCTGGCGCTCGGCGCCACGAACCCATGGACCGCGCAGCAGACACAGGACTACGGATCCCTGTCCACGGCGCTGTGTCTCTGCGTGTGCGCGGCCGGGCTGTTTGGTGAGGAGCGCCTCAGCTCTTCACGTTGCCAGAGCGGTTGGCATCTCACAGCGGGCTGTAGTCCAAAACCTTGACCGCCTTACCACCGACCACCTGCTGGTGCTCGTCACCGATGAGGAGACCCCTGCGCTTCGGTCCTACCGGCTGGCTTCCTGACGCGCGCCGAACCGGAGAGCGAAGGCCCCTGCCCTTGTCGTGCAGAGCGATACATAGCAGACGATCCCCGGTTACCGAAACCGGGGATTCTCCGGACAGTTGATTGCGTCCTCACCGGCTGCTTGGCGGTGGCTTCGGTGCGGACGTGATTCCGTCCCTGCCCGCCATGCTGGCGGCGATAGTCCGGAGGTCGTCACGCATGTGCGAAAAACTGTATTCCGTGCCGAGCGTCGCTGAAATACTCGATGTCAGTCGACGGTCCGTTTACCGATACATCGAGGCCGGTGAGCTTAGGGTTGTTGATATGCGCACCGGACTCGAAAGGTCCCGTGTCCGGATTCCCGGACGCGACGTCGAGGCCCTGATCAAGCGTCGTATGACGCTATCGAAAGCCGCCCGGTCTGCTGTCTAGCGATCGGGTCCGTATTTGTTTCCGCCGCTCCTGTAACCGAGGGAAAGGTGCAATGCCCTACCTGCGTAAGCTGCCGTCTGGTAAATGGCAGGCTACGGTCCGAAATCGTGCCGGTGATCGAATTACGGACACTTTTCCTCTAAAGGCGCAGGCGCGCGCCTGGGGAGTGAAACTCGAAGAGCAGCTTGCTCGCAGCACGGTTCGAGATCCGCGCGCCGGGAGGATCAAATTCCATGAGTGGCACGACCGGTGGTGGGAGGCGCGTGTCGTCGAACCGCAGACCTTGAGGGGAGACGCTTCCACGATCCGCACGCACATCATGCCCCACTGGGCTGACTGGGAATTGCGCGAGATGGCGCGTATGGACGTGCAGGCTTGGGTTCGCAAGCTAGTCGTTGACGGCAAGGGTGCTTCAGCAATTCGTCGATCCTATAACCTGCTTTCCAGGATGATGCGTGATGCGGTTGACGACGATCTGATTGCGCTCACTCCGTGTCGGCGCATTGAACTTCCTCCGGAGGCCGTCAAGCCCCCTCAGTGGTTCACGCAGGCGCAGGCGCAGGCGGTTCTCGATAAGCTGTCGCCGCCGTGGCAGGCAATGGCTCTATTGGGGTTCTATACGGGCCTGCGATGGGGCGAGCTCTCGGGTCTACACGGACATCGCATCGACTGGATACGCTCGCGCCTCTTCGTTGTTGAGGTCAATACAAAATCGGGAATAAAGGAGTATCCCAAGAGTTCCAAGAGTCGGCGCGAAGTGCCAATTCCGGACCATGTGCTTGAGGCGTTGTCCAGGCATATGCGTGGTCGTGATCCTGGCGGGGTGGTCTTTACCACTGTTACCAAGGGGCGCGCCGGGCGGTTGCTTATCGACGGGAACTGGCGCCGACAGACGTGGTGGCCTGCCGTCGATGAGGCGAAGTACGTTGACCAGGACGGGAAACCGCGGCCGGTCCCGCACTATCCGCCCCACACAATGCGGCATACGTGCGCGTCGTGGCTGGTGCAGCAGGGCGTTTCCTTGTACGAGGTCCAACACCTCCTCGGCCATGAGAGCTACCACACGACTCAGCGGTATGCCCATCTGGCTCCGGACTCTCACCAGGCCGTCTTGGATGCATGGACCCGTCTGGAATCTAAGTTGATCGTCCCGACCCCCAAGGGGGTTGAAGGCGGTGGTCCGACGTCGGCCTTGGCACTAGTGAAGTGAACGTCACTGAGCTGTTGGCGGTGACTGTCCAAGTCCCGCACGAGCCCGGTCTGGCTGGGGTGCATTCGACCCGAGCGTGAGTGGTGGTCGATCACCCCGCGCAGTGGCCGGCTGTTTGCTCTTCTCCCTATGCCCGTGATTCCTGTATCTCTTCCATGCCCCCTGATCTGGCGCCTGCCGGTCGGGGGGCTTCTGGCATTGGTGCACCTTCATACCGCGGCGCTTCGACGGAGGGGCGCAGTACCTCGCACAGTCTCAGCGGCACAGCCTGCGGCCGCGTAGCCTGTGGTCAGGGCATCGATCGCGACCATCGCGCGTCTGACGCACAGCTGTGGCGATGACGCACGTATGACGCACGAGCCCCTCTGAGGGGTCTGCCTTTCGCCCTCAAAACCGCCTCTGACCTGCATGTTTCTTGGGGCGGGCCAAACTGCACATCTTCCCGATGACGCATCACGTGGAGTGCGTGGCGATTCTGGAGCCCGCGGCAAAGGGGCTCTGACCTGCGGTTCCGGTCAGTGACGGGGAGGCGGGCGCATGGTGCCCCCGGTCTTCGCAGGGTCCGCGCAAGGCAGCCCTGACGCTCATGTGACGCTCACTCTGATGGAGCGTCAGCTTGTGTATGAGGCCGGGGTGCGGTTCGTGTGCGTCGAGTCGTACGGAGTGCGGCAACGGGCACCCATAGGCAACGGGCACCCATTTCAAGAGGCGACCCGGGGCATGCTTGCCGGGGCTCGCCTTCACCGTCTACTGCCTCGCTCGGTGGGTATGCCGTCGTCCGCGCGGCAGAAGCGGGCAGCGACGAAACCGGACCCGAAGAACCTGGTGCGTAGTGCACCTCAGGCCCGCTCCGCCGGGCGATCAGCGGCCGGAGCGCGTCTACACCTCGATGTGTGAGCCCATAATGACCGTGCGGCCGCGGGGAAGGCCGAAGTACTCGGCGGCGTCGGCGGTGATGTAGGAGGTGGCGATGAACAGCCGCTTGCGCCAGGGCGCCATGGTCGGTGACGTGCCGCGCCGAAGATCGATCTTCGACAGGAAGTAGGACGCCTGGTCGAGGTGCAACGGTCCTTCGGTCTGGGCCGGGGTGAGCATGGCCAGGGTGCTGGGTACGTCCGGTGTCTCCATGTAGCCGAACCGGGCGGTGACGTGGATGATCCCGTCGTCGGCGTAGCCGAGGTCGTCGACGACGATCCGCTGGTCGGCCGGGACGCGGGGCACGGGCTCTGTCTCGAGCGAGAGGATCACGACCTGGTCGTGGCGCACGTGGTTGTGCTCGACGTTGGCCCGCATGGCCAAGGGAGCAGTCTGCTTGCCCCGGTTGAGGAACACGGCCGTGCCCGGGATCCGGAGCGTCGCCACCTTCTCTGAGCGGAGGTCTTCGATGAACTCGGGGAGCGGTCCCTCGAGTTGTGCCCGTTCGGCGGTGACGATCTCGCGGCCGCGTTGCCAGGTCGTCATGACGGTGAACGCGGTGATGCCGATCAGCAGCGGCAGCCACGCGCCGTGGACGAGCTTGGTCATGTTGGCCGCCACGAACAGCAGGTCCACGAAGAGCAATACGGTGGCGCCGGTGGCGACCAGCCACCTGGGCGTGCCCCATTTCGCGCGGGCGACGTAGAAGAACAGCAGGGTGGAGATGGTGATGGTGCCGGTGACCGCCATGCCGAACGCGAAGGCCAGGGCCGCGGAGCTGCGGAAGGCGAAGACCAGGGTGAGCACCGAGACCATCAGCAGCCAGTTGATCCAGGGCACGTAGATCTGGCCGATGGTGGATTCGGAGGTGTGCGCGATCCGCAGCCTCGGCAGGTAGCCGAGTTGGGCGGCCTGGGAAGTGACCGAGTACGCGCCGGTGATCACGGCCTGCGAGGCGATCACCGTGGCCGCCGTGGCCAGCACGACCATTGGCAGGCGTCCCCAGCCGGGCGTGAGCAGGAAGAACGGACTGCTGATGTTGTGCGGACCGGCGAGGATCAGCGCGCCCTGCCCGAAATAGCTCAGGATGCAGGCGGGGAAGACGAGGAACAGCCAGGCCCGGGTGATCGCCCGGCGGCCGAAGTGCCCCATGTCGGCATACAGCGCCTCGGCGCCGGTGACCGCCAGCACGACCGCGGCCAGGGCGAAGAAGGCGGTGCCGAAATGGCCGAACAGGAAGCCCAGGGCGTACGTCGGTGACAGTGCCTTGAGGATGGCCGGGTGGTCGGCGATGCCGGCGACACCGCAGGCGCCGATGGCGACGAACCAGGCGATCATGACCGGTCCGAACACCCGGCCCACCGCCGCGGTTCCCCTGCGCTGCACCAGGAACAGCAGCACGATGATCACCGCGGTGATGGGCACGACCGCGCTCTCCAGCGACGGCTGGACGACCTTGAGTCCTTCGACCGCGGACAGGACCGAGATCGCCGGCGTGATCATGCTGTCGCCGAAGAACAGGGACGCGCCGAAGATGCCCAGCGCGGTCAGTACGGCGGCGGTCCGTCCGGCCGGCCGCGAGGTCCATCGCCGTACGAGGGTGATCAGCGCCATGATGCCGCCCTCGCCGTCGTTGTCGGCGCGCATCGCCAGCAGCACATAGGTCACCAGCACGATGATCACGACCGACCAGAACACCAGGGACACCACCCCGTACACGTTCTGCGTGGTGACCGGAACCGGGTGCGGGTCGCCCGGGTTGAACACGGTCTGGAGGGTGTAGATCGGGCTGGTCCCGATGTCACCGAAGACCACCCCCAGGGCGCCGATCACCAGTGCGAGACGTGCCGTGTCGTGAGCGCTCGCGCGACGAGCCTCCGGCGCCTGCGATGGGAACCCGTCGTCCGGTGCGGCACCCTGTCGGTGGTCGGCCATCCGGTCCTCCTCCTTGCGGGCCGCTGTGCGGAAGGCCCGGCGCGTCGGACAATACCGATCATCAGCGCGAATACCGGTAGGTGGGGCCGGGTCGCTTCGACTCAAGGGTGTCTGCGTGCTGTGGACCTCCACGGCGCCTCGAGGTCTTGGGGCCGGCCGACGCCCCTGCCTCGTCCCGATCCGCCTGATGCTCCTGGGTCCGACCGGTGCCGTGCCCTTCCGTTCGCAATAACCGGGAGTCTCCACCGGCACGGTCTTGCTACCCCTCGCCACGGGTATGACGCCCCACGGTCTGCGCCACTCGTACCGCACCCACATGGAGCACTTCGGCACCCAGAAGGTTATGGCGGTGGTATGACCGGGCCGTGCTCGCGCCTGAGGTCAGGAAAGTCCCGACGCGCGGAGCACCGCCTGCACCGTCTCCTCGTCGATGTCGTGGCCGAGCTGTTCGAGGACCTCCGCTCCCTGGCGCAGCGTGCCACGCGCCAGCGAGCGGTGGACGCCTGTGTCGAGTTCGTGCCACAGCAGGGGGTTGGCGGTGAGGATGCGTGGGTCGAGTTCCAGGCGGTGGCCGTAGACGTCACGTAGGACAAGGTGTGAGGAGGGGCCGTCGTACTGACGTACGGCTGCCAGTGCGTCCGTGCGGATCATGTGCCGACGCCAAGGTGTGCGGACCGCGAGCCAGCCGGGACCCGCGCTCACCCGGTGGGGAAGGAGGACGGTGCCCACGGCGGACGAGAGGGCTGTCCAGAGCAGGGCGCGCAGGGGGGTCAGGCTTCCAGCGTCCCAGTCGACGAGGAGGCTCAGGGCGCAGAACAGCAGAGCGCAGCTCAGCGCGAGCCGGGCGCTGCCACGCCAGTGGCGGTCGCCGGCCGAGCCTGGCGGTCCGCTCCGTCGCATGACGCCGACGCTAGGCGGCCGTGCGGGGTGCGACGACCGCTGCTTACGCGCTCCTAGCGCCGAACGGGTGAATCCTGACGGATTCCTAACGCGGACGGCGGACGGGTCCGGTTCTCAGCCGGTGTGTACGCGAGGGCGTCGGGCGCGGTTCGGTTCCGCCTCGCGCAGGACCTCTCGGGTGACCGGGGCGACCTCGCCCTGGCCGAAGAGGAAGAAGCGCAGGAAGTTGGCGAAGGGACCGCCCTCGGTCCATTCGAAGTAGATGTGCGGGGTGCAGCCCGTCATGTCCCGGGCGTGCAGGAGAAGGGCCGCGAGGGCGTTGGAGATGGAGGCGGACTCCAGGGTGAGCACGCGGTAGCGGTTGTGCAGGACCTCGCCGCGTACGGTCAGTCCGGCCTCGAACTCGGAGGGGTCGGTGACGGTGACCTCGACGAAGACGAAGTCCTCCTGCTCGGGCAGGTCGTTGTCGGCGCGGATCTGCTCGATCTTGTCACGGTACTGGGCCTTGTCGCGGTGCCCGGGCTCGTTGGCGATGAATCGCATCTTCCGGCTGGCCATGTCCCGGACGAACCGTTCCGCCATCGGGTCGAGCGTCACACTGGTCACGCGCAGTTCGAAGGCACGGGCCAGGCGGGACAGCAGCGAGACCAGGATGATGCCGGCGATGAAACAGGCACCGATCTTCACGCCGTCCGGGCGTTCGATGACGTTCATGACGGTCGTGTAGAGGAACACCGCCGAGATCACGCCGAACCCGATGGTCCACTTGCGCTGCCCGGCCTTGTGCGCGGCGATGGTCACCGCGATCGCGGCCGAGCTGATCAGTACCAGCACGCCGGTGGCGTATGCGCCGCCCTGCGCGTCGACGTTGGCGTCGAAGAGCCAGGTGACCAGGAAGGCGATGAGCGTGAAGACGATGACCATCGGGCGCACGGCGCGGGCCCAGTGCGGGGCCATGCCGTAGCGGGGCAGATAGCGGGGCATCAGGTTGAGTAGACCGGCCATGGCGGAGGCGCCGGCGAACCACAGGATGGCGATCGTCGAGACGTCGTAGACCGTGCCGAAGGCGCCGCCGAGGTACTCGTGCGCGAGGTAGGCGAGCGCGCGGCCGTTGGCCGGGCCACCCGTTTTGAACTCGTTCTCCGGAATGAGCAGCGTGGTGATGAAGCTGGTGGTGATCAGAAACGCGCTCATGATGACCGCGGCCGTGGTGAGCAGCTTCTTGGTGTCGCGGATCCGGCCGGTCGGCTTCTCCTCGGTGTCGTCCGGGTCGCCCTGGACGTGGGGCATGACGGCGACGCCGGTCTCGAAGCCGGACAGGCCGAGCGCCAGTTTGGGGAAGACGATCAGCGCCAAGCCGATCATGACGAAGATGTTGCCGTGCTGCGCGGTCAGCGCGCTGGACCAGTCGGTGATCACATGTCCGGCGGTGATCACGTGATAGAGGCCGACGATCACCACGACGACGTTGAGGGCCAGGTAGATGCCGACCAGCGCCGTCGCGACGCCGATCGCCTCCAGGAAGCCCTTGAGGAACACCGCGCCCAACAGCGCCACCAGTATCAGGGTGATCAGCATCTGCTGGCCGTGCAGTGCGCTCGTCAGATGCGGGTTCTCCACCAGGTGGGTGGAGGCGTCGGCGGCCGAGAGGGTGATGGTGATCAGGAAGTCGGTGGCGGCGAAGCCCAGCAGCGTGAGCACGAAGAGCTTGCCCTGCCAGAAGGACAGCAGCCGCTCCAGCATGGCGATCGAACCCTCGCCGTGCGGGCTCTCCTCGGCGACGCGGCGGTACACCGGAAGCGCGCCGGCCAGGGTGACGATGACAAGGACGATGGTGGCGATCGGCCCCAGCAGCCCCGCCGCGAGCGCCGCGATGCCCGGCTGGTAGCCGAGGGTCGAGAAGTAGTCGACACCCGTCAGGCACATCACCCGCCACCAGCGTTGCCCCTGGTGCGGGGGTTCGGGTTCGGCGTGGGGCTCCGGGTGGCCGCCGTTCTTGCCCATGTCGGACAGGCCCTCCAGCATCCACGTCCGCAGGCGGCTGGTACTGGGAGGGTGTTCGGTGGTGGCCATCGACGCGCTCTCCTGATGTGGGGCTCAGCGTGGGGTTTCGGCCATCACACGGACGGCCGCACCAGCGTAAGCGGAGAGTGACAGCTGAGCCCACGGATCATCTCGCCGGAGGGCGTCAATCTTCCGTTAAGACCAGGGGGGTGAACGCTGCCCGCACATCAAGGTCTGAGGCTTCCCCTTGCCCGGAGAGCGACTGCGCCCTACCGGGGAGGGCGCGTCAGGTGCCGAGGTTGCGCCGGCTCCCCACCGGGCTGCCGACGGCGTAGTGGACGTCTTCGCGGACCAGCCGGAAACCGGCGTGCCAGGCCATGCGGCCGGGGGCGGTGTGGACGGCCACGTCCTCGTAGCGGGTGCCGCGGAAGTAGGTGCAGGCCACCGCCTGGATGCGTCCCGTACGGCCTACTGCGGCCTACTGCGGCCCACGCGTGCCCCGAGGCGGCGAGACCGCGCGGTCCGCCCCAGCTGGCCGAGAGCCAGGACGCGTCCGGGCCGAGGACGCGCACGGCGTCGACGTCCGTCGGTTCCAGGCGCCGGACGTCACCGCGCGCGGGATACCGGCGGGCTGTGGTGCGGCTTGAAGCGTCCAGATCATGCGCTCCCACGGGGTGAGCCGGTCGAAGGCGGTTCCGAGGGCGGGCAGGAAGCGGGCCGGAGCCTGCACCCGGTTGCCGGCGAGCGGGGCGAGGAGGTCCGGCGTCAGCTCCTGAGGAGTGCCCCGCAGCACGGCGTGGCCCGCGCACGTGACGGCGACCGCGCTCGGCTGCACCGGCCGGTCGCCCCACCGCGCCCGATGCCCGTGGCCAGCACGTGTTCGCCGATCGTGGCGACGCCGGGTGAGCCGGTCGGAAACCAGCGGGCGAGCGCCCTTGGGTCCGGCGGCGATATCTGGATCATCAATGCCTCGCAGGTAAGGGATGGTACGGGGACCGGGTGGGCGACCAAGGGGTCACTGCCCCCGGTCACCCCCCTCGCTGGTGGCTCGTTCAGCTCTGGCCGGCCTTGTGGCCGTGGTTGGCCTTCTTCGTGCGGCGGGTCTTCTTCTTGCGGGCGCGCTTGGACATGGACAATTCCCTCTACGCTGAGCGTTCTCCAGGCGGCGCGGCGGACCAGCAGGTCAGCCAGCTTGTTGAGGCGCTTGATCGTGCGGCCCTCGGTGGCGGCCGGGGCCGGTTCGACGCGCTCGTCGCGGTCGTGACAGCGGGACGAAGGCGGCGGCCTCACGATTGCCGAGGGTGATGGTGCCGGTCTTGTCGAGCAGCAGGGTGTTCACGTCACCCGCCGCCTCCACCGCGCGGCCGGACATGGCCAGCACGTTGCGCTGCACCAGCCGGTCCATGCCGGCGATGCCGATCGCGGACAGCAGGGCGCCGATCGTCGTCGGGATGAGCGTGACCAGCAGCGCGACCAGCACGGCTGTGGACTGGGCGGCGCCCGCGTACTCGCCCCTCGGCTGCAGGGCGACCACCACCAGCAGAAAGATGATCGTGAGCGAGGCCAGCAGGATGTTCAGAGCTATCTGGTTCGGGGCCTTTTGCCGGGAGGCGCCTTCCACGAGCGCGATCATCCGGTCCAGGAAGCTGTGCCCGGGGCGTGCGCTGACTCGTACGACGATCCGGTCGGACAGCACCGTCGTACCGCCCGTGACCCCGCTGCGGTCTCCGCCGGCCTCCCGGATCACGGGAGCCGACTCGCCGGTGACGGCGGATTCGTCCACTGCCGCGACACCGTCGATGACATCGCCGTCCGCCGGGATCATCTCGCCCGCCTCGACCAGCACGACGTCCAGCGGTTTCAGATCGGCGGCGGCGACGGCCTCGGCCAGGTTGGCAAAGACGACTGTCAGCCAGAGCCAGAGACTGATGACCCAGGTGAAGACGGCCGGATGCAGTAACGCCGACAGCGTGGTGAGGACAGCGCCGACGGAGACGACGAAGAGTACGGGGTTCTTCACCAGGACGCGCGGGTGCCGTTTGCGCAGCGCCTCGGGGAAGGAACGGACGAGCTGGGCGGGCTCGAACAGCCCGCTCGGGGCGCGCCGCCTCGGCCTTCGCTCCGGTCCGGTCCGGGCTCCGCGCGCGGGGCGTGACGGTGGGGCCTTCTCGGGGGCAGCGGGAAGCATGGACACCTTCGTGTCTCGACGGATGACAGGGACGGAGGCGTGACGGGGACGTGGCCACGGGACCGTGCGGCGCCGGGGCCCCGGCGCCGCACGGCGGCGCACGGACGCCGGCACGGGACGACGTAAGACGTCGTGCGCGGGTGCCTGCCCCTCGGACACGCACCGGACCGCCTTCGCGCCGCTTCGGAGCGGGGACTCCTTCAGCCGTGGGGGCCGCTGACGTCCGCGGCCCCCTCGGCGGCCGACAGCGAATCTAGCCCCGTTCCCCTTCATGACCGCCCTGTTCGGCGGGGAATTTGCGGCACTCGTACGGCCCGTGCGGCGGCGCCGTCAAAGTGCCGTCAAACAAAGCCGAGAAACCATCAGGGACCCGTCAACGTCAGCCACCAGTGGCCGAATCCCGTCGCAGACTGATCACCAACGGGGGACGGGCGACCGTCCGTGGCGTGACGTTGGAGGGACCGTGACTCTCACGGCCGGATCAGCGCAGGGTCCTCGGACCGAGCAAGGAGCACCGCCACGGAGAGAGGTGGTCGCCCAGCCAGGGGGCAGCCCCGGACCGGGCCGGCGAGGGGGTTCGCGGACGGCAGGACCGGGTCCGGGGCTGCGCCTGTGGCGGCGGACCGGGGCCGCGCCGGCTCTGCGTCGCCGCTACTGGGCCACCGTGCCCGCACGGCTGCGCCTTCTGCGTGCGGCCACGGTCCTGCTCACCGCCGGTCTCGTCATACTCCTGCTGGTGGCCGGGCTCGCCGCCCTCGGCACCTGGAGCAGCGTGGCCGATCGCGACGCGCCCCGCACGACCAGCGCCGCCGACCTCGACCTGGCCCTGAACGACATGGACGCCCAGGCCGCCAACACCCTGCTGTCGAACGGCGATGCTGGTAAGGGGCGCCTGCAGACGCCCTATACAAAGGCCGTCGGTTTCTACGGCGATGCCCGGCGCCAGATCGGCCATGATCTGCGTACCCTCGCCGTCGCCGCGCAGGGCAGCCCGGCCGACGAGAAGACCGTGGAGTCGCTGACCGACGACTTCGCCGAATACCAGGAGCTGATCGGCCGGGCCCTGGAGAACGAGGGCCACCACGGCGGCAAACCGGCCGCCCTCGCCGACTACCGGCGCGCCACGGACCTGCTGCGCACCCAACTCCTGCCAGCCGCCGGCAATTTGGTGTCTTCCAACGATGCAGCCTTCGAAGCCGAGTACTCCTCGGCGGGCACCACCCTCTCCGCGCAGCTCGCCGCCGTGCTCGCCCTGGGTGTCCTGCTGCTGGCCGTGCTCGGCGTCCTGCAGTGGTACCTCGCGCGCAGCTTCCGGCGCATCCTCAACCCCGGTGTGCTGGCCGCCACCATCTGCACCCTGTTCGCGGTGGCACTCGGCTCCAAGGTGCTGTCCGCCTCCGCCGATCACCTGCGCGTGGCCAGGCACGATGCCTTCGACTCCGTCGTCGCCCTCTCCCGCGCCCGCGCCATCGCCTACGACGCCAACGCCGACGAGAGCCGCTACCTGCTCGACCCGCAGCGCCGCATCCAGTACGAGGACTCGTTCCTCGCCAAGTCCCAAGCGCTGTACGGTCTGAAGCGCGCCACGCTGTCGACGTACGACGACGAACTGGCCGCCACCTGGCGGGCGTACCGGGCCGACCACCACGACCTGCGCTTCACCGGCGAGTTCCGCCGCGAGCTGGACAACATCACCTTCCCAGGTGAGCGGGCCGCCGCTGAGAAGACGGTGGACACCTACGCCGTCTACCAGCGCGACGACCGAAGGATCCGCGCGCTGCTCGCGGCCGGCAAGGAGCGCGAGGCGGTCGAGTTCTGCATGGACTGGGCGCCGGGCACGTCCAACGCCCACTTCGGCGCGTGGATGGCCGCCCTGGACCGGGTGGTGGGCATCAACCGGGCCCACTTCACGTCCTCCGTCGACGGGGGCCGCTCAGCGCTGAACGGCCTGCTGCCCTGGGCGGGCGGCCTCCTGGGCGCGGCGATGCTCCTGGCCGTGCTGGGGCTGCGGCCACGGCTGGCCGAGTTCCGCTGAGCTGCCATAGGCAGCTGCCCTCACCCCATCGGGCCAGGGCACGTCAAGGCGGTGTCAAGGTCCCCGGCACCGCCGCCAAGAAGTCGCTAACACTCACGCCGAACGCTCCGTGAAGCGGCTTTCTTGGAGGAGGAACTTTCCCGAGAAGGGGAGTTGGATCAGTGAGCGGAGCGCGTCGACGGCGATGAGTGACGTACGGTCCGGACGACTGAAGGTCTACCTCGGGGCGGCCCCGGGGGTCGGCAAGACGTACCGGATGCTCGACGAGGGGCGGCGCCGCGCCGCCCGCGGCGCGGACGTGGTGGTGGGCTTCGTGGAGTGCCACGGGCGCCCGCACACGCAGGCAATGGTCGACGGCCTGGAGGTCGTCTCCCGGACCCGGTGCACCTATCGCGGCGGGGGCTTCGAGGAGATGGACCTGGCCGCGGTCCTCGGCCGCCGCCCGCAGGTGGCGATCGTGGACGAGTTCGCCCACAGCAACGTCCCCGGCGACGGACGCAACGCCAAGCGCTGGCAGGACATCGAGGCATTGCTCGACGCCGGCATCGACGTGATCACCGCGGTGAACATCCAGCATCTGGAGTCCCTCAACGACGTGGTCGAGAAGATCACCGGGGTGCCGCAGCACGAGACCGTGCCCGACGAGGTGGTCCGGCGGGCGTGGCAGATCGAGCTGGTGGACATGCCTCCCGAGGGCCTGCGCCGCCGTATGGCACACGGCAACATCTACGCCCCCGAGAAGATCGACGCCGCGCTCGCCAACTACTTCCGGCCCGGCAACCTCACCGCCCTGCGGCAGCTCGCGCTGCTGTGGGTGGCCGACCGGGTGGACGAGGCCCTGCAGGAGTACCGCTCGCAGCACGGCATCGGCGGGGTGTGGGAGACCCGGGAGCGGGTCGTCGTCGCCCTGACCGGTGGCCCGGAGGGGGACACCCTGGTCCGGCGGGCTGCCCGCATCGCCGACCGGTCGGCGGGCGGCGACCTGCTCGCCGTGCACGTGGCCCGCAGCGACGGCTTGGCCGGTGGGGTTTCGGCGGCCTCGCTGGCCCGGCAGCGCCGGCTCGTGGAGGACCTGGGCGGCAGTTACCACTCCGTGGTCGGCGACGACGTGGCTACCACCCTGGTGGAGTTCGCCCGGGCCGAGAACGCCACCCAGCTGGTGCTGGGCACCAGCAGGCGGGGACGGCTGGCGCGGTTCCTGACCGGGCCCGGCACGGGGGAGACAGTTACCGAGCTGTCCGGGGACATCGACGTGCACCGGGTCACCCACGAGCGGGCCGGGCGCGGCACCCTGCTGCCGTTCCGCCGTCGTACGCTGTCGACGGCCCGGCTGATCGCGGGCCCGGTGGCCGGACTGGTGCTGCCGGTCCTCCTCACCACGGTCCTGGCCCAATTGCGGGGCACGCTGAACCTGACCAGTGAGGCCCTGCTGTTCCTGCTGGCCGTGGTGGGCGTGGCCTGCATAGGCGGGGTCGCTTCCGCGGTGATCGCGTCGGTGACGGCGTCCCTGCTGCTCAACTACTGGTTCATCCCGCCCATCGGCGCCTTCACGCTGGACGATCCGAACGCATTGCTGGCCCTGGCGGTGTTCGCGGTCGTCGCGGCCACTGTCGCCGCGGTCGTCGACCGCTCGCTGCGCCTGGGCCGCCGTTCCGCCCGGGCGACCGCCGAGGCTGAGACCATGTCGTCCCTGGCCGGCAGTATCGTGCGCGGGGAAGCGACCATTCCGGCCCTGCTGGAGCGGACCCGCGAGACCTTCGGCATGGAGTCGGCGGACCTGGTGGACGAGCCACCGGACGCGACGGCCGGGGTGACGGCCGTAGCGGCGGGCCCCGGTGCCTATCTCGTGCTGCGCGGCCGTACTCTCTCCTCCTCCGAGCGGCGGGTGCTGGCCGCGTTCGCTGCGCACGTGGGCTCCGCGGTGGAGCGGGCACGGCTCGCTGAGGCGGCAGCTGAGGTGGAGCCGGTCAAGGCTGCCGACCGGCTGCGTACGGCCCTGCTGCGGGCCGTCGGCCACGACCTGCGCACCCCGCTCGCCGCCGGCTGGGCCGCGGTCACCTCCCTGCGCAGCCGGGACGTCGAGTTCTCCCTGGAAGACCGTGAGGAACTTCTGGCCACCGCCGACGAGTCCATGGCCAAGCTCAACCGGCTGGTGGAGAACCTTCTCGACCTCAGCCGGCTGGAGGCCGGCGCCCTTACGCTGAACCTGCGAGAGACCTCCTTGGAGGAGGTGCTGCCGATGGCACTGGCGGACGTGTCGGAGGTCGAGGTGGCGGACGTGGAGTACATCCCGGCGGTGCTGGCCGACCCGCCGCTGCTGGAGCGGGTGATCGCCAACCTGGTCGGCAACGCCGCCCGCCACAGCCCGCCCGGGAACCGGGTGCTGGTCACCGCGAGTGCCCTGGCGGGCCGGGTGGAGTTGCGGGTGGTGGACCGGGGGCCGGGGCTTCCGCCCGAGGGCCGGGAACGGCTCTTCGAGCCCTTCCAGCGACTCGGCGACACCGACAACACCACAGGACTCGGCCTTGGGCTGGCCCTCGCGCGGGGACTGACCGAGGCGATGAACGGCACCCTGAACCCCGAGGACACCCCCGGCGGCGGACTGACCATGGTCGTTTCGCTGCCGTTCGCGGCACGCACGGCGGGTGCCGAACCGACCGAGCAGAGCGTAGGAGGTGCGTGATGAGCATGGTGCACGGCACCTGGAAGCTGCACCGCACGCGAGGAAGCCAGTCTGCGCGGCCCTTGCCGCTGCGGGACCGGCTCGCCCTGACGGCTGGCCTGGCCGCCCCGTTCCTCGTGGCCCTGGCGCTCGTCCCGTTCCGTACGAGCCTCACGCACACGAACGCTGCCCTTGTCCTCGTCGTCGTGGTCGTCGCCGTGGCTGCCCTGGGCAGCCGTACGGCGGGTGCGGTCGCGGCACTGTCGGCGGCGGCCTGGTTCGACTTCTTCCTCACCCGGCCGTACGAGACCTTCGGCATCACCGCCTCGGCGGATATCGAAACGGCAGTGCTGTTGCTTGTCGTCGGCGTGATCGTCGCCCAGCTCGCGGCCTGGGCCCGTCGGCTGGAGGTCATGACGGTGACCGACGCGGACCACCTCGCGCGGATCCATCGGACGGCCGACCTCGTGCAGTCCGCCAACTCGGCGGACATCGTGGTCGACCACGTCCGAGGCGAGCTGACCGGCCTGCTCGGACTGCGCGCCTGCCGCTTCGAGTACGGCGCGCTCCTGGGCCGCCCGCCGCGCCTGGAGAAGGACGGCGGCGTGACGGTGGGCCGCCGCACCTGGAACCCGGACACCGACGGGTGGCCGGAGGGCGAGATCGAGCTGCGCGCGTACGGCAACGGCCACTACCTCGGCCGCTTCATGCTCACCCCCGGCCCGGGACCGGTGCCCCCGCTCCAGGCCCGGCTGGTCGCCGTCACCCTGGCCGACCAGACGGGTGCCGCACTGGACACGGCGGGACCAGTACGCGGGGGATGAGGCCGGGCATCGCGGTAACAGTACGGAGGCGATGAAGCCGGGCGCGCCGGATTCCCTGACCCATGACGGGCGTACAACCGCATCCGGCAAACCGCAGGGACTGAGTCGTTCTGGTCCAGGCCGGACGCCTTGAACACGGCCCGTGCCGTCTCGCGGTCCATGCGGATCGAAAGGCGGCGCAGCGCGGTCTGGCCGCACAGCAGCAGTCCGTCGTCCGCCGCCATCCGCGCGCCCTCGTTCAGGCGGAACCACAGGTGCGGGTTGCGGACGAGGACCTCGGGATCGATCTCCACACGGCCGCCCAGGGCGTCCCGCAGCAGTAGCCGCGGCGAGATGCCGTCCAGGCAGCGGACCGCCACCAGCAGGTCCGTCCGCACCCGTCGCTCGCACACCAGCCGGCGCGAGGCCAGCCAGTTCCCGCCGGCGGACACCCGGGCTGGATACAGCACGACGCAGAGCAGCCCCGCGAGCGCGACCCACAGGGCGGCGCGCCACAGGGCGATGCGGCCGGACCCCCGGTCGGTCAGGAACGGCAGGGTGAGCAGCGCGCCGGCGCAGCGGACGGCGCTCCACAACTCCCGCGTCCATTCCAGGTCGGTCGCCGCCTCACCTGACTCATCGGGGCGTCCCATGGAGCAGACGGTAACGACCTGCGGAATCGGAACCGCGGACCTTGATACGGCTCTGACGCCGGACAGCCGTCAAGATCGCGTCAAGCTCGGGCGGTTGGGCGCGAAGATGCCGCAAGGAACGGTCGGCCGCGGCGGGAAACGGCCGGAACCTGGGTGCACCCGCGTGCTTGGACCTTCGCGCGCGGCCGAACGAAGAAGGAGCACGCGCCCATGTCCGTTGTGACCACCGAGCAGCCGGATGCCGTCCCCGCCGGCGAGGAACCGCCCGACACCGAGGAACGGCACCGCCTGACCGCGGTCACGGGGCTCGCCGCACTGTCGCTGGACGCGATGGCGTCGGTGGCCTACGGGCCGGAGGCCATCGTCCTCGTGCTGGCCGCCGCGGGCGCCCACGGCCTCGGCTTCACGATGCCGGTGACCTTGGCCATCGCGGCCCTGCTCGCGGTGCTGGTGGCCTCCTACCGGCAGGTGATCGCCGCCTTCCCGGACGGCGGCGGCTCGTACGCCGTGGCGAAGACGCACCTGGGCGCGCGGACCAGCCTGGTGGCCGCCGCCTCGCTGGTGCTGGACTACGTACTCAACGTGGCGGTCGCCGTCACGGCAGGCGTGGCGGCCCTCACCTCCGCCTTCCCCTCCCTGTACAGCGACCGGCTGTGGCTGTGCCTGGCGGTGCTCGCGCTGATCACCGGCGTCAATCTGCGCGGGATCGTGGAGTCGGCGAAGGCGTTCATCGTGCCGACGGTCGTGTTCGTCGGCTCGATCTTCGTGCTGATCGGCGTCGGCCTGTTCCGCTCCCACCCCGTGAGCACGGTGACCGCGGCCGGGCACGCCTCGGTCCTCGCGGACAACGCCTCCACGGTGGGGGCGCTGCTTCTGCTGAAGGCATTTGCGTCCGGTTGCGCGGCGCTGACCGGCGTGGAGGCCATCGCCAACGCGGTCCCCTCGTTCCGGGTCCCTCGCGTGAAGCGCGCTCAGCGTGCGGAGGTCGCCCTGGGCACCGTCCTGGGCCTGATGCTGATCGGCCTGTCGGTGCTGATCGGCCGCTTCCATCTGCAGCCGGTCGAGGGTGTCACGGTCCTGGCCCAGCTCGCGGACGCCTCGCTCGGCCACAACTGGGCGTTCTACGTCATCCAGTTCGCGACGATGCTGCTGCTGGCACTCTCCGCGAACACCTCCTTCGGCGGGCTGCCGGTGCTGCTGAAGCTGCTCGCCCGTGACAACTACGCACCGCACGTGTTCGCGTTGAAGGCCGACCGCCAGGTGCACCGGCACGGTGTCCTCGCGCTGGCCGTCGTCTCCGCCGCGCTGTTGGTGTTCTCCGGCGGCGACACCAACACCCTGGTGCCGATGTTCGCCATCGGGGTCTTCGTCGGCTTCACGATCGCCCAGGTGGGCATGGTCCGGCACTGGCGGATCGAAAAGGGCCCCGGCTGGCGTGGGAAGGCGCTGCTGAACGGCTTCGGGGCCGTGCTCACGGGTGTCGCGACCGTTGTCGTCACCGCGAGTAAATTCATGGACGGCGCCTGGCTGATAGTCATCACTCTGCCGGTGCTGGTGGCCGCCTTCGAGATCGTGCACCGCGCCTACCGCAGGATCGGCGAGCGGCTCGGCCTCGGCCGTGTCCCGGAGGTCCCGCACCGCCAGCGGTCGCTGGTGATCGTCCCGGTGTCCACGCTGTCCCGGCTGACCTCGGAGGCGCTGACCGCGGCTGCCTCCCTCGGGGACGAGGTCCGCGCGGTGACCGTGTGCTACCCCGACCCCGAGGACCGGTCGCAGCTGCACATCTTGGAGCGTTCCTGGGCCGAGTGGGACCCCGGGGTCGAGCTGGTACGGCTGGCCTGTGCGCGGCGCAGCCTCGGTCGGCCCATCGCCGCCTACGTGCGCGAGGTCACCGCCGCAGAACCGTCCACACGGGTCACCGTGCTGATCCCGGAGGCCGAGCCCGAGCGGCTGTGGCAGCGGCTGCTGCAGAACCAGCGGGGCGCCGTCGTCGCGCACGCCGTGCGCCGGGAGACGGACGCCGTGATCTGTCGACTGCGCTTCCGGCTGTGAGCCAGGTCACCGACTGTCACAGCCGCCTACTGACCGGTACGAGTCAGGAGTCGTAAGGGCCCCGTCAAAGGTTCTGGGTCCGCCGTAAGAGGGCCGTCAACGGGCGACCAGAACCGGCCAGAGAGGCGCTTTCCTCGTACACGTCCGTTTCAACCGAACCTCACTCCAGGAGTTCGCGATGGCCGATCTGGCCTTCGTCGTCACCGTGCTCGCGGGTTTCGCGCTGGTGGCCCTTGTCGCCAAGGGGGTGACGAAGCTGTGACCGTCGAGAACATTGTCGGCCTGGTCGTGGCCGTCGCCCTGCTGGGCTATCTCGTCCTCGCCCTGATCTTCCCGGAGAGGTTCTGAGAACAGACATGGGTCCCGTACTTGCAGGCGTGCTCCAACTGCTCGCCCTGATAGGCGCGCTGGCGCTCGTCTACGTCCCCGTCGGCAACTACATGGCCAGGGTCTACTCCTCCAGCAGGCATCTGCGGGTGGAGAAGTGGATCTACAAGGGCATCGGTGCCGATCCCGACGCCGAGATGACCTGGCCCGCGTATCTGCGCGGTGTGCTGGCCTTCTCGGCCGTCAGCGTGCTGTTCCTGTACCTGCTGCAGCGGCTGCAGGGCGTCCTGCCGGGTTCGCTGCACTTCTCCTCCGTCAACCCGGCGCAGTCGTTCAACACGGCGGTGTCGTTCGTGACGAACACGAACTGGCAGTCGTACTCCGGCGAGCAGACCATGGGGCACGTCGTGCAGACCGCCGGTCTGGCCGTGCAGAACTTCGTCTCGGCGGCCGTCGGCATGGCCGTCGCGGTCGCGCTGGTGCGCGGTTTCGCGCGCTCGCGCACCGGTGAGCTGGGCAACTTCTGGTCCGACCTGGTGCGCGGCACGTTGCGCATTCTGGTGCCGATGTCGGTCGTCGCCGCGGTGATCCTCGTCGCCTGCGGTGCCATCCAGAACTTCTCCGGCATCCACGAGGTCGGCCAGTTCATGGGCGGCTCGCAGCAGTGGAACGGTGGCGCGGTCGCCTCTCAGGAGGCCATCAAGGAGATCGGCACCAACGGCGGCGGCTACTTCAACGCCAACTCCGCCCACCCCTTCGAGAACCCGACTCCGTTCACCAACCTCCTCGAGATCTTCCTGCTCCTGGTGATCCCGTTCGCCCTCACCCGCACGTTCGGTGTGATGGTCGGCAACGTGAAGCAGGGGTACGCCATCCTTGCCACGATGTTCACCATCTGGCTGGGCTTCACCGCGCTGATGATGTGGACCGAGTTCGCCCACCACGGCCCGGCGCTGCAGGCCGCGGGCGGCGCGATGGAGGGCAAGGAGACCCGGTTCGGTGTCGGCGCGTCCTCGATCTTCGCGGTGTCGACCACGCTGACCTCGACCGGTGCGGTGAACTCCTTCCACTCCTCCTTCACCGGTCTGGGCGGCGGCATCACCATGCTGAGCATGATGCTGGGCGAGATCGCGCCCGGTGGTACCGGCTCCGGCCTGTACGGCATGCTGATCATGGCGGTCATCGCGGTGTTCATCGCCGGTCTCATGGTCGGCCGTACGCCCGAGTACCTGGGCAAGAAGATCGGCGGCCGCGAGATGAAGCTCGCCGCCTGCTACATCCTCATCACCCCCGCCCTGGTGCTGGTGTTCACGGCCGCCTCGATGGCACTGCCGACCCCGCCGCACTCGATGCTCAACTCCGGCGCGCACGGGTTCTCCGAGGTCCTGTACGCCTTCACCTCGGCGTCGAACAACAACGGCTCGGCCTTCGCGGGCCTGAACGCGAACACCGACTGGTACAACACCATGACCGGACTCGCGATGCTGCTCGGCCGCTTCCTGCCGATGGTGTTCGTGCTGGCGCTGGCCGGCTCGCTCGCCGAGCAGAAGCCGGTCCCGGTCACCGCGGGCACCCTGCGCACCGAGAAGCCGCTGTTCACCGGCCTGCTGGTGGGCGCGATCCTGATCATCACCGGTCTTACGTACTTCCCGGCGCTGGCGCTGGGTCCGCTGGCCGAGGGGCTGGCGTCATGACCACCCGAACGGAAAACCACGAGGACGCGATGTCCACTCCCACCCTTGCGCCCCACCAGGACGCACCCACCGGGCACAAGCCCGACGAGGGCCGTGTCGGAGCGGGCCTCTTCGACCCCAAGGCGCTGCTCAGGTCGCTGCCGGACGCGTTCCGCAAGCTCGACCCGCGGGTGATGGTCAAGTCACCCGTGATGTTCGTGGTGTGGATCGGCTCTGTGCTGACCACGGTTTTCTCCTTCCAGCACCCGGGCGACTGGTTCGGCTGGACCATCAGCGCCTGGCTGTGGCTGACGGTGATCTTCGCCAACCTCGCGGAGGCGGTCGCCGAGGGCCGGGGCAAGGCGCAGGCCGACACCCTGCGCAAGGCCAAGACCGACACCGTCGCCCGGCGGCTCCTCACGGACGGCTCCGAGGAGCAGGTTCCCGGCACCGTGCTGACCATCGGCGACCTGGTGGTCTGCGAGGCCGGCGACATCATCCCCGGTGACGGCGACGTCGTCGAGGGTGTCGCCTCGGTCGACGAGTCGGCCATCACCGGCGAGTCCGCCCCCGTCATTCGCGAGTCCGGCGGTGACCGGTCCGCGGTGACCGGTGGCACGAAGGTGCTGTCCGACCGGATCGTCATCAAGATCACGACGAAGCCCGGTGAGACGTTCATCGACCGGATGATCAACCTGGTCGAGGGCGCCGCCCGGCAGAAGACGCCCAACGAGATCGCACTGAACATCCTGCTGGCCTCGCTGACCATCGTCTTCCTGCTGGCCTGTGCCACCCTGCCGCCGCTCGCCACCTACGCGGGCACGCACCTGACCATGATCGTGCTGGTGGCCCTGCTGGTCTGTCTGATCCCGACCACGATCGGCGCCCTGCTGTCCGCGATCGGCATCGCGGGCATGGACCGCCTCGTCCAGCGCAATGTGCTGGCCATGTCCGGGCGCGCGGTCGAGGCCGCCGGTGACGTCTCCACCCTGCTGCTGGACAAGACCGGCACCATCACCCTCGGCAACCGGCAGGCCGCCGAGTTCGTGCCGGTCAGGGGCACCACCGAGGCGGAGGTCGCGGACGCGGCCCAGCTGTCCTCGCTGGCCGACGAGACGCCCGAGGGCCGCTCGATCGTCGTACTCGCCAAGGAGAAGTACGGGCTGCGCGAGCGCCACCAGGGCGAGCTGGCCGGCGCTGAGTGGATCGAGTTCACCGCCCAGACCCGCATGTCGGGTGTGGACGTCGACGGCCGGAAGATCCGCAAGGGTGCCACGGCCTCGGTCATCGCCTGGGTCGAGGAGCGCGGCGGCGCGGTCGCCGGGGACGCGGACGGCATGGCCAACCGGATCTCCGAGGCCGGCGGCACGCCGCTGCTGGTCGCCGTCCACGACGACAAGGGCGCCCGGGTGCTGGGTGTCATCCACCTCAAGGACGTCGTCAAGGAGGGCATGCGGGAGCGGTTCGAGGAACTGCGCCGCATGGGCATCAAGACGGTCATGATCACGGGTGACAACCCGCTGACCGCCAAGGCGATCGCGGAGGAGGCCGGCGTGGACGACTTCCTCGCCGAGGCCACCCCCGAGGACAAGATGGCCCTCATCAAGCGGGAGCAGGCGGGCGGCAAGCTGGTCGCGATGACGGGCGACGGCACCAACGACGCCCCGGCACTCGCCCAGGCGGACGTCGGCGTGGCCATGAACACCGGTACGTCGGCCGCCAAGGAGGCCGGCAACATGGTCGACCTCGACTCCAACCCGACCAAGCTCATCGAGATTGTCGAGATCGGCAAGCAACTCCTCATCACACGCGGTGCGTTGACGACGTTCTCCATCGCCAACGACGTCGCCAAGTACTTCGCGATCATCCCGGCGCTCTTCGCGGCGGTCTACCCGGGCCTGGACAAGCTCAACATCATGCACCTGTCCTCGCCGAACTCCGCGATCCTGTCAGCGGTCATCTTCAACGCGCTGATCATCATCGCGCTGGTGCCGCTGTCCCTGAAGGGCGTGCGCTACCGGCCGATGAGCGCCGACAAGATGCTCCGCCGCAACCTCGGAATCTACGGCATCGGCGGACTGATCGCCCCGTTCATCGGCATCAAGCTCATCGACCTGCTCATCTCCCTCATCCCCGGAATCGGCTGATCGCCATGAACAACTCCGTTACGAACACCGTCCGGTTGCTCGGGGCGGGCCTGCGGGCCCTGCTCGTGCTGACCCTGGTGACGGGCGTCATCTACCCGCTGGTCGTCACCGGCATCGCCCAGGCCCTGTTCAACAGCAAGGCGAACGGCTCGGAGATCAAGGCGGACGGCAAGGTCGTCGGCTCGTCTCTCATCGGGCAGTCGTACAACCTGCCGCTGAAGAAGGGCCAGGACACCCCGGACCCGGACCTGAAGTGGTTCCAGGGCCGTCCGGCCAACGGCCTCGGCGCCAACAGTGTCAACACGCGGTACCACCTGATCGTGTCCGGGGCCACCAACCTGTCCGCCGACAGCGGTGCGGTGAAGGGCAAGTGCCCGGACAAGCCCGCGGACAAGACGCTCTGCGCACAGGTACTCGCCGCCAGGGCCGCCGTCGTCATGGACAACTCGGTCCCCGGCTACACCGTCAAGCCGGCCGACGTCCCCGCCGACGCCGTCACCTCCTCCGGCTCCGGACTGGACCCGGCCATCTCCCCGGAGTACGCCGAACTCCAGGTGCACCGCGTCGCCGCGAAGAACGGGCTGTCCGTCGCCCAGGTCGAGAAGCTGGTCAAGGAGCACACCCAGGGCCGCACCCTCGGCTTCATCGGCGAGCCCCAGGTGAACGTCCTGGAACTCAACATCGCGCTCAAGGACCTCGTGGCGAAGAAGTGACGGCCTTACGCGATCCACACGGGAGTCGGCGGTCCGGGAGGCATCCCGGGACCGCCGGCTCCCGCAGCCGTGAAGTCGGCCGCCCCGCTTCCCGTGCCCACGGCCCGACACATGACAGGAGAGGCACACACCCATGA
Organism: Streptomyces sp. NPDC020192; assembly: GCF_044388685.1. NCBI lineage: Bacteria > Bacillati > Actinomycetota > Actinomycetes > Kitasatosporales > Streptomycetaceae > Streptomyces > Streptomyces sp. NPDC020192. The sequence continues at coordinate 232,895 of NZ_JBIRXG010000016.1, forward strand.
CCAGGGTGCTCGTGGTGGAGGACGACCCGCAGCTCGTGCGGGCCCTCGTCATCAACCTGCAGGCACGTCACTACGGTGTGGACGCCGCCCCCGACGGCGCCACGGCCCTCCGGCTCGCCGCCGCGCGCCAGCCCGACGTGGTCCTGCTCGACCTCGGCCTGCCCGACATGGACGGCGTCGACATCATCAAGGCGCTGCGCGGCTGGAGTCGCGTACCGATCATGGTGCTGTCCGCCCGCCAGGCGTCCGACGAGAAGGTCGCCGCGCTCGACGCCGGCGCCGACGACTACGTCACCAAGCCCTTCAGCATGGACGAGCTGCTGGCCCGGCTGCGGGCCGCCGTCCGCCGTACCGAGGACACCCCGCTCGTCCCCGAGACGACGCTGGTCGAGACGGAGCACTTCAGCATCGACCTGCTCGCCAAGAAGGTCCTGCGGGACGGGAAGGACGTCCGGCTGACGCCGACCGAATGGCACCTGCTGGAGATCCTGGTGACCAACCCCGGCCGCCTGATCACGCAGAAGCAGCTGCTCCAGGAGGTCTGGGGCGTCTCGCAGAGCAACAAGACCAACTACCTGCGGGTCTACATGGCGCAGTTGCGCAGGAAGCTGGAGACGGACCCCTCCCACCCCCGCTATCTGATCACCGAGCCCGGCATGGGCTATCGCTTCGAAGGATGACATGGCACGCGGCAAGCTCCGGATCTACCTCGGCGCGGCACCCGGCGTCGGCAAGACGTATGCGATGCTGTCGGAGGCACACCGCCGTATCGAGCGGGGCACCGACTGTGTCGTGGCCTTCGTCGAACACCATCACCGGCCGCGCACGGAGGTGATGCTCCACGGCCTGGAACAGGTGCCGCGCAAGGAGATCGAGTACCGGGGCGGCGCCTTCACCGAGATGGACGTCGACGCCGTACTGCGGCGCGCTCCGGCCGTCGCCCTGGTGGACGAGCTGGCCCACTCGAACGTCCCCGGCTCGCGCAACGCCAAGCGCTGGCAGGACGTGGAGGAGCTGCTCGCCGCCGGGGTCGACGTGGTCTCGACCGTCAACATCCAGCA